>JBHEMZ010000101.1:0-31521 GCA_046262315.1 Gaiellaceae bacterium | reverse complement strand
TAATCCTCCCGCCAGCAGGCGATAAAGAGATGAGCGCTGCTCACCACCGCAAACGCCGACACCCGCCATGACCGGGCGATGCAAAACAAACACCGCCACTTGACCAGCGGCCCTCCTTCATAGAGAAGGGGCTCAGGGGGGGACCAGGGATTCCCCACGTTCGTGTCGTCGGTTCGAATCGGCCCTCGCCACTTCGCTGTGTTCGGACTACACTGAGAGGCAGATGAGGGGTCGTCTGCTCGCCACGTGTGTCCTCTTTGCCGCTCTACTGCTCCCGGGGCCGGCCCAGTCCGCCGTTCCGGCGGCGACGAAGGCGCAGGCGACCGCGATCGTCAAGACGCTCGTGCGGAAGAACGCCACGAAGTGCCGGCTCGCGATCCGCACGGTCACCGCGAAGCGAATCCCCGTCGGCTGGCGTGTCACCGTGACGGTGACGATTCGCGGACAGCGCGGCGCCGCCGCGTGGCACGTCAAGGGGCGCACTGCGATGCCCGCAGATCCCTTCGCGAAGACGATCGGCAAGGGCTGCGCCCGCTAGGCGGCGGCCTCCTCGGACGCTAGGGTCACGCGCGCCGTGAGCGCGCCTCCTGCCACACGCTCGGTCGCTGTGATCGGTGCCGGGCTTGATCTCGGCGCCGGCCGCCGCGGCGTCGACATGGGTCCCTCGGCGATCCGCTACGCGGGGCTCGAGGCGCGACTCCGGCGGCTTGGGCTCGACTACGTCGACCTGGGCAACGTCGAGACGCCCGTGGCCGAGGCAACCGACGAGGGCGACGAGCGGCTGCGCTACCTCGAGCCGATCAAGTCGACGTGCGAACGGGTTGCCGACCTGGTCGCCCGGGCGGTCGCCGCCGGGCACCTACCGCTCGTGCTGGGCGGAGACCACTCTGTCGCGCTTGGCACGCTCGGCGGCCTCGCCCACGTCCACGGGGCCGGCGGGGTGCTCTGGATGGACGCCCATGCCGACCTCAACGTCCCCGAGACGACCCCCAGCGGCAACGTGCACGGCATGGCGCTCGCGGCGGCGATGGGCATCGCGGGCCCGGCGTTCGCGAGCGACGCGTTGCCGCTTCCCGCGGTGGAGCCCGGCCGGGTTGCGCTCTTCGGCGTGCGCTCGCTTGACGACGGGGAGCGCGACCTGCTGGGCCGGCTCGACGCGCTCGTCTTCACGATGACGGAGATCGATCGCCTCGGGGTCGAGTCAGCCATGCGCGCCGCGTTGAAGCACGTCGGCGGGCCCAACTTCGTGCACGTGAGCCTGGACATGGACGTGGTGGATCCCGAAGTGGCACCCGGCGTCGGCACCCCCGTGCGCGGGGGGCTCTCCTACCGCGAGGCCCACCTCGCTCTCGAACTCATCGCCGAGTCCGGCATGGTCGGCTCGGTCGAGGTTGTCGAGGTCAATCCGGTGCTGGACCGCGAGAACCGCACCGGCCAGCTCGCCGTCGAGCTCATAGCGAGCGGCCTGGGCGCACGGATTCTCTAACGGGGGAACCCCTGGTTCCCCCGTTCACCCCCTCCTTGCCACCGGTCGCGTAGTTCAGAGGTTCGCGGGGCCGGCGACTCGCTCCTTCCGCTCAGGCGTCGCCTAAGTGTCTCGCTCGCCTCCCGCCCGGCGGAGCCGGGCTCCGGCGTCACGTCGTGGGAGACCTCGCCGACGGCCGCTTGGTGGGGAACCTGCAGTTCCCCTTGCTCCCTCCGCCGAGTCACTGTCCCGTCACGGTCACCGGGCGGGACGGCGGCTGGGCACCTACGGCTACTTCGGAGCTCCCTCGGGACCGGCCTCCTCACCGTTTCCCGACGGCTCGTAGTACGTACGGCCCTTGAGCTCGTCCGGCAGGTGGTCGACCTCGTAGCCCGCTGGGTTTGAATGTGGGTAGATGTAGCCCTTCCCGCGGCCGAGCTTCTTCGCGCCCCGGTAGTGCGCGTCGCGAAGCTGGTCGGGAGGTCGCAGGTGGCCGTGCTCGCGCACGTCGCCGGCGGCCGCGCCGAGAGCCTTGATGACCGCGTTCGACTTCGGCGCGCGTGCCAGGTAGATCGCTGCCTGGGCGAGGTTCAACTTCGCCTCCGGAAGCCCGACGTGCTCCACCGCGTGCGCCGCCGCAACCGCCACGAGCAGCGCTCTGGGATCCGCGTTGCCGATGTCCTCGCTCGCCAGCACGATCATGCGCCGGGCGACGTAGCGTGCATCCTCGCCGCCCTCGAGCATCGCGGCGAGGTAGTAGAGGGCCGCGTCGGGATCCGAGCCGCGCATCGACTTGATGAACGCCGAGGTGAAGTCGTAGTGCGCGTCGCCGCCCTTGTCGTAGACCAGCGGCCGCTTCCGGGCGGCGTCCTCCACGTGCCCCTCTGACAGCGCCCCGCCGGCCGAGTTCGCGGTCTGCCACGCGAGCTCCAGAATGGTGAGCGCATTGCGTGCGTCGCCCCCGGCGCGCTCCGCTATCAGAGCAACCAGTTCCGGGGAGACGTCGGCGCCGAGCTCCGCAGCCCCACGCTCCACGACCAAGGCGAGATCGCCGCGTGTGTGCGGCTCGAGCTCGTAGATCTGGCAGCGCGACAGGAGTGCCGAGTTGACCTCGAAGTACGGGTTCTCGGTGGTCGCGCCGATGAGCGTGACGACGCCCTCCTCGACGGCCGGCAGAAGCGCGTCTTGCTGCGCTTTGTTGAAGCGGTGGATCTCATCGAGAAAGAGGATCGTGCGCTCGCCGCTTCCGCCGAGGCGCTCGCGGGCGCGCGCCAGCACGCCGCGCACCTCCGCGACCGTTGCCGAGACCGCCGAAAGCTCCTCGAACGCGGCGCCCGTCGTGTTCGTCACCACGCGTGCGAGCGTCGTCTTGCCGCTGCCCGGCGGGCCATAGAGAATCATCGAGCTGACACGGTCGTCCTCGATTGCGCGTCGCAGGACGGAGCCTTCGCCGAGCACCTGCCGCTGGCCGACGAAGTCCTCGAGTTCACGCGGCCGTAACCGCAGCGCGAGCGGCGCCACGTCGGGCAGTCGCTCGCGCGCGGCGTCGGCGAAGAGGTCGCCCATCGCCCGAAGTATGCTCCGCTGCAGCCATGGCGACGACCACGGGGACGCAGGACGAGTACGCACCCATCCTCCCGGGCAAGGGCGGCTCCGACTACGAGCGCTACCTCCGGACCGACGAGCTGCTGGCGCTCCAGAAGCCCGAGGAGGAGCGCGCACACCATGACGAGCTGCTCTTCCAGACCGTGCATCAGGCCTCCGAGCTGTGGCTCAAACTTGCCTGGACGGAGGCGGAGGTCGCGACCGAGCACCTGCGTCGCCGTGACCCCGCACCTGCGATCCGGCTGCTGCGACGCTCGGCCGACGCTCTCAAGCGGGTCAACGACGCGCTGGACATGCTCGAGCACATGTCCCCATGGGAGTACACGCGCTGGATCCGGCCGGTGCTCGGCCACGGGAGCGGGTTCGACTCGCCGGGATTCAACGGCGTGCGACGCGTGTCGCCGGAGCTAGGTGCGGCCTTCCACGAGCTGCGGCGCGAGGCGGGCGTTTCCGTGGTGGAGCTCTACCGGCGGGGCCGCGAGCTCGAGGAGCTCTACCAGCTTGCCGAGCTCCTCGTCGAGTGGGACGAGCGCGTCGGGCTGTGGCGCGTGCGGCACTTCAAGGTGATCGGACGCATCATCGGCGAGGAGGTCGTGGGCACCCAGGGCACGCCGGTCGAGCTGCTCGGCAAGCTGATCCACCAGAAGCTTTACCCCGAGCTGTGGCACGCGCGCAACGAGTTGACGGAGATCGCCAAGCAGGAACCACCGGGGGAGTCTGCGCCCGCGCCCGGCCACGGCCGGTGAGCATGCACGATGAGCTCAAGGCTCGCACGGCAGCCGTCTGGAGCTCTGCGCCCTGGGAGCAGGCGCAACACTTTCTCGCGAGCGTGCACGAGCATTTGATCGAGCGGCTGCGGCCCGGTCCGGGCGAGCGGTTTCTCGACGTGGCTACCGGCACCGGCGCGATCGCGCTGCGGGCCGCGCGCGCCGGCGCGGAGGTCACCGGCGTAGACATCGCCTCCGGCCTGGTCGAGACCGCCCGCCGGCTGGCCCGAGAGGAAGGTCTTGACGTGGGCTTCGATGTCGGCGACGCCGAGCAGCTTCCGTATCCCGATGCGAGCTTCGACTTGGTGGCGTCGTCCATGGGGGCCATCTTCACGCCGTCCCACCGGGCCGCTGCAGACGAGCTCGCGCGGGTATGTCGCACGGGCGGCCGTCTCGGGATGAGCGCCTGGCGACCGGAGACGGGGTTCTTCTCGATCACGCGCAAGTACGCGCCCCCGCCGGAGCCGGGCGTCGACGACTCGGACGAGTGGAGCCGGGAGGAGCATGCGCAGGAGTTGCTCGGTGAGGGGTTTGAGCTCGAGTTCGACGAGGGCGACGCAAGCATGGTCGCCGAGTCGGGTGACGCGATGTTCGAGCTGTTGGCGGAGTCCGTGGGACCCTTCCGCGCCACACTCGAGGGCCTCGAGCCCGATCGCGCGCGCGCGTTCCGGCGAGAGCTCGTCGGGTTCCTGGAGGCACATCGCGAGGGCGACGGCGAGATCCGCCTGCCCGCGCTGTACATCCTCATCCTCGGGCGGCGGCGTTGACAACGCTCACGCTTCGGGACGAGGCCGTCGACCTCCTGCGGCGGCTCATCCGGCTCGACACGGTCAACCCACCCGGCAATGAGACCGCGGCCGCGGAACTCCTCCGCGACTACCTGGAGGCGAACGGCGTGCGTTGCGATCTCTACGCGCGAGTGCCCGAGCGGGCCAATCTGGTGGCGCGCATCCCGGGTCGCGAGGCCGGGCCGCGCCTGGCTCTGCTCTCGCACACGGACACGGTGCTCGCCGACCCGAGGGAGTGGCGCGCAGACCCCTGGTCGGGCGACCTGCGCGACGGCGAGGTCTGGGGTCGCGGCGCGCTCGACATGAAGGGCCAGGTGGCCGCGAGCGCGGTGGCGATTGCGTCGCTTGCGCGCGAGGGCTTCGAGCCGGCCGGAGATCTGATCTTCGTCGCCGCGGCGGACGAGGAAGTCGGCGCCGGCTTCGGGCTCCAGTGGCTGTGCGACGAGCATCCTGAGGCGGTCGAGGTGGAGTACTCGGTGAACGAGGGCGCCGGCGACCGGCTCGAGCTCGGCGGGCAGGTCTTCTACGTCTGTGGCGTCGCCGAGAAAATGAGCTCGCCGTTCCGCCTGCGCGTCCACGGACGCAGCGGGCACGCGTCGATGCCGGCGATCGCGGACAACGCGCTCGTCAAGGCCTCGCGGCTCGTTCAGACGCTCGGCGAGCTCCAGCCTGAGCCGCGGCTCGAGCCTGAAGTGCGGGCGTTCCTGGAAGCCGTAGTGGGGGGCGTGCCGGAGCCGGGCCACGCCCTCGAGCGAGCGCGGGAGATCGACCCCTTGGCCGCGGAGATGATCGAGCCGCTGCTGGCGCTGACCGTCTCGCCGACGATGATGGCGGCGTCCGACAAGCGCAACGTCATACCGGCTCTCTGCGAGTTGACGGTGGACTGCAGGCTGCTGCCGGGGCAGGGCCAGCCCGAGGCGGAGGCGATCATTCGCGCCGCGCTCGGCCCTGCGGACTACGAGCTGGACTGGCTCGAGGGCCATGGCGGCACGCGCTCGCCGCTCGGCACACCCCTGTGGGACGCCGTCGACTCGTTCGTCGCGGAGAGCGAGCCGGGCGCTCAGGCTGTGCCCGTGATCGTGCCGGGATTCACCGATTCGCACTGGCTGCGGAGCCGTTTCGGCACCGTCGCCTACGGGTTCTTCCCGATGCGGTCGATGGACGCGGAGACTGCCGCGCGCCTGATCCACTCTGCGGACGAGCGCGTGCCGGTCGACGACCTGGAGCTCGGCGTGCGCTTCCTGCGCCATGCCGCGGTCGCCGTCGGAGACCGAGCCGCGTAGCAGGCTCGTGACACTCTTGGTGCGAGGGGCTGCCCGTGGCCCGCGTACGAGATTATCCGGGCCCGCCCGCCGCTCGCGCGAGTGGTCTGGCTACGCTCTGGGCGATGTCGGAGAAGAAGATCCGGCTCGGCGGCATGGCGCTCGCCAACGGCGTGCTCGTGCACGGCCCCGACGCCTGGGCATGCGCGGTGCGCAGCGACGATGGTGAGCTGAGGATCGCCTCCGGCTTCAAGTCGATCCGGTCGGCCCGGGTGGAGCGGCGTTTCCTGCAGGGGCCAGCTCGGATCGCCGAGGTCTTCGCCCTCCTGCCACGCGTCCGTCGGGCGCTGCCGGAGGCCAGGCTCCCGTTTGAACGGCCTGCAGTGCTGGCTGCGATGGCGTTCGGCGCCGCGCTCGTGCACCTCGTGCGCTCGAGCGACCGCGTGAGCCCGCTTGCCAAGGAGCTCGTCGGGGCGGCGGCCTCCCTTGCGCCGGCCGCGCTCGCCATGCGCGGTAGCGAACTGCCCGCCTATCACGGCGCCGAGCACATCTCGATCGGCACCTACGAGCACGGCGAGCCGCGCGCGCGCGAGCACGAGCGCTGCGGCACGCACCTCGTCGGGCCGCTCCTCGCCTCCGTCTCAATCGCCAATGTGGTCGTCGCCCGGCTGCCTGCCGCGTTGCGCGGCACCGGACGGATTGGCGCGGCCTTTGGCTCCCTCGCCGCGGCGACCGAGCTCTTCGGGTGGATGGTGCGGCATCCCGAGAATCGCGTCGCCCGCGCGCTCGCGAGGCCCGGTCACGAGTTCCAGCACCGCTTCGCCACCGCCGAACCGACCCCGGAGCAGCTCGAGGTCGCCCAAGCGGCGCTGGCCGCGTGCCTCGAGCTCGAGACGAGCGGCGTCGCGACGGCGGCGTGAGGAGTACGAGCCCCGCCCCCGGCGTGTCCCGCGGAGACCGCCTGACTCCCGAGATCTTCGAACTGCCGGTCGAGAAGATGCGAGAGGGCTACTACACGGACGCGTACTTCAACCACGCGCGCGCGACGCTCCTCGCCGACGGGCGTCACCCCCGAGTCGTCATGCAATTCTTCCAGAAGCACGCCGCGGTGCTCGGCGGCGTGGACGAGACCATCGCCATCCTCAAGCTCTGCTCGGAGGACTGGGACGCCCTGACCGTGCACGCGCTACGCGACGGCGACCGCGTCGATCCCTGGGAGACGGTCATGACGGTCGAGGGCGACTACACGCTGTTCGCCCATCTCGAGACACCCTGTCTCGGCACGCTTGCGAGGCGCACGCTGATTTCCACCAACGTGACGCGCGTGCTCGACGCGGCCAACGGCAAGCCGATCATCTTCATGCCGGCCCGCCACGACCACCACCGTGTGCAGACGGGCGACGGCTACGCGGCCTACGTCGCGGGCGCGCTCGTCGGCGCCCCTATCGGGATGACCACCGACGCGCAGGCCTCCTGGTGGGGAGGCCGCGGTCTCGGCACCGTTCCACACGCGCTCATCGGCGCGTACGGCGGCAACACGGTGCTCGCAGCCACGAAGTTCGCCGAGTGGGCGCCGGAGGACCTGAACGTCGTCGTGCTCGTCGACTTCGAGAACGACTCGGTGCGTACGTCGCTCGAGGTCGCCCGCGCGCTCGGCCCGCGGCTCTGGGGCGTCCGCCTCGACACGTCAGGCCAGCTCGTCGACCGCTCGCTCTGGGACCAGCTCGGCGACTTCGACCCGCGGGGCGTCAACGAGCGGCTCGTCCGCAAGGTGCGCGACGCGCTCGACCGCGACGGCTTCGAGCGGGTCCGGATCGTGGCTTCGGGCGGCTTCTCGGTCGAGAAGATCCGCGCCTTCGAGGAGTGCGGCGTGCCGGTCGACTCCTACGGTGTCGGTTCCTCGCTCATCCGCGGGGAGAACGACTTCACGGCCGACGTGGTGATGACCGACGGCCGGGACTCGGCCAAGGTCGGCCGCCGCTTCCGTCCCAACCCGCGGCTGGAGCTCGTGGACTGATGCCTGGATTGCCGCTGCCGCCGCACTTTGACGCGGAGAGAGTGGCCGAGGTTCGCCGCGTACCGTACGAGAGCCTGGCCGCGGACTCCGAGGCCTGGGCCGTCGAGCACGGCCTGTCCCCGGCGGCGGGCGACGCGCCTCGCGTCTGCCTTGTCTGCGTCGACGTGCAGAACACCTTCTGCATCCCCGACTTCGAGCTGTTCGTGCGCGGCCGCTCGGGCACGGGCGCGGTGGACGACAACCGGCGACTCTGCGAGTTCATCTACCGCAATCTCGGCGTGATCACGGAGATCGTGGCGACGCTCGACACGCACATGGCCATGCAGATCTTCCACGCCGTCTGGCTCGTGGACGCGGAGGGCGCCCATCCGCGTCCGTACACGCTCGTCACCCCCGAGGACATCGTGGCCGGCCGCTGGCGCGCCGACCCCGAGGTCGCAGGCGCGCTCGGCCTCGACGCCTCCTACGCGCAGCGCCACCTCGTCCACTACGTGCAGCGTCTCGCGCGCGGCGGCAAATACGCGCTGACGGTCTGGCCGTATCACGCCATGCTCGGGGGTATCGGGCACGCGCTCGTGGCAGCGGTCGAGGAGGCGGTCTTCTTCCACTCGATCGCTCGCCGCAGCCAGGCGGACTTCCGCGTCAAGGGCAACAACGCGCTCACCGAGCACTACTCGATCCTCGGCCCCGAGGTGACCGACGACCACCGGGGCTACCCCATCGGGGAGCGGAACCAGCCGCTTGTGGACAGGCTGCTCCAGTTCGACGCAGTGGTGATCGCGGGGCAGGCGAAGAGCCACTGCGTCGCCTGGACCGTCGACGAGCTGCTCGAGAGCATCTCGGTGGTCGACCGCCGGCTCGCGGAAAGGGTCTACCTGCTCGAAGACTGCACCTCGTCGGTCGTCGTCCCGGGCGTGATCGACTACACCGACGACGCGGCGGCGGCATTCGACCGCTTCGCCGAGGCGGGCATGCACGTCGTCCGCTCGACCGAGCCGGTCGAGAGCTGGCTCGAGCCGCTCGCGGCACGCGTCTAGTGCGCTTCAGGTCTCGTCGGCCTGTGCCGATGTAGGCCTCGTGCCGGACGTCGGAGGATTCCTCAGTGACCTGCCTGGCTTCCTCCTCACGTGGCTGCCGCTCATCTTCTTCGGACTGATCGTCTACCTGCTCTGGCGCACGCTGCAGATGATGCCGCGCGTCAAGCCGAAGAACATCGAACCGAACTCGTCCACATCCGTGACGTGGACGGACGTCGCGGGGGTCGAGGAGGCGAAGGCCGAGCTCCAGGAGGTCGTAGACTTCATCCGCCATCCGCGCCGCTACGAGCGGCTCGGCGCGCGCGTCCCGAAGGGCATCCTGCTCTACGGGCCACCCGGTACCGGCAAGACGCTGCTGGCGAAGGCGGTGGCGAACGAGTCCGGCGCGAGCTTCTACTCGCAGAGCGCTTCGGCGTTCGTGGAGATGTTTGCCGGCCTGGGTGCGTCGCGGATCCGCAAACTCTTTGCAGAGGCGCGCAAGAACGCGCCCGCGATCGTGTTCATCGACGAGCTCGACGCTGTCGGCGCGGCCCGTACCGGGCACGGGTTCAACCGCGAGCAGGACCAGACGCTCAACCAGCTCCTCGTCGAGCTGGACGGCTTCGGCGAGCGCGACCAGGTTGTCGTCATGGGCGCCTCGAACCGTCTCCAGGATCTCGACCCGGCACTGCTTCGCCCCGGCCGCTTCGACCGGCAGGTGCACGTCTCGCCGCCGGACGTCGCAGGCCGCGAAAAGATTCTGGAGGTCCATACACGCGGGAAGCCGCTCTTCGAGGTCGACCTCGCCATTGTCGCGCGGCAGACGGCTGGTCTAACGGGTGCCGATCTCGCGAACATCGCGAACGAGGCGGCGATCTTTGCCGGCCGTCGAGAAAGCCAGTTCATCGAATCGCCGGACTTCGACGGGGCGATCGAGCGCGTCGTCGCCGGCATGCAGCAGCGGCGCGTGGTCAGCGAGAAGGAGAAGCGGATCCTCGCGTACCACGAGGCCGGGCACGCGGTCATGTCGCACCTGATGGGCGACGTCATGCCCGTGCAGAAGGCGACGATCGTCTCCCGCGGCCAGGCGCTCGGCTACACGCTCAATGTGCCCAGCGAGGATCGCTACCTGCACACGAAGGAAGAGCTGAGCGACATGCTCAAGGTCTACCTTGCCGGGCGCGCGGCCGAGTTCGTCGTCTTCGGTCGCGTCACGAACGGCGCCGCGAACGACCTCGAGCGCGTGACCGGGCTCGCCCGCTCGATGGTGTTCGAGTACGGGATGTCCGCCGGCGCCGTGTCGCGCACGATGCGTGCCGACAACTACGCACTGTCCGAGGAGACGAAGAAGTTGCGCGACCAGGAGCAGGCGCGCCTCACGGACGAGGCGTATCGCGAGGCTGTGCGGCTGCTCCAGAAGCACCGTTTCTCGCTCGACCGGGTCGCGCAGGCGCTGCTCGACAAGGAGACGCTGGACCGGGCCGAGCTCGAGTTCCTGCTCGGCGGTGTCGGGCCCGAGTCGAGCGCCGGCGAGACCGTCGGCGTGCCGCGCGCCATTGCGGGCGACTGATCGGTTTCAGGCGCTCGCTATTGTCGGAGAGTGCGAGCAGTCGCCGTGTCGGTCGCAGTGGTTCTGGTCGTCGCGTTGCTGGCGGCGGCCGTGGCGCCGTACGGAACGTTGTTTGCGAAGCGCACGAAATGACGCCGTGCATGAACATCTCCGCGCGTGATCCGTCGGTCGGCCGAGTCGGCAGTTTCACGCACGAGTACGAGCTCTTCCCGCCGCGGTTTACCTGCATCTTCCGGCGTACCGACGGGACGACCCTACGCGTCGAGCGGACGCCGGACGGCACGGGAGCGTTCTTCACGGTGCTCGCCGTGGCGGGCTGCTGGTTCGTCTTGCTCGCGGTCGCAGTGCCTTTGAGGCGCTGGTCGCGCAAGCTCGCGCCGCTCGGCTGACGAGCCGCGACGGTTTGCACAGGCATGTCCCGGCCGCACAGGTCCGGAGCGGGCGGGTCGGCACGCGTGGACCCACCACCCACCCCCCACCCCGATTGGGTGGGGGGACGAATAGCAGACGAGGATGCTCGAGAGCGTGTCTTTTCTGTCTCGAGACGCCCACCGCCGCTGCCCCGCTAGCATCGCGGACGTGGCCGCGCGCGGGATCCACCACCTCGGCGTCGCCGTCGACGATCTCGACGAGGCGGTCGCGAGCTACGAGCGGTTGTTCGGCGCTGCCGTGGAGCAGCGTGCCACCGTTGACGAGCAGGGTGTCGAGGCCGCTTCGCTGCGTCTCGGCGAGGGGCGGGTCGAGCTGCTCGCCGCGCTCGGCGACGACACGCCGGTCGGCCGCTTCCTGGCGAAGCGCGGGCCCGGCATGCACCACGTCGCTTACGAGGTCGGCGACCTGCACAGCGAGCTCGCGTATCTTGCGAATCAGGGCGCCGAGCTGATCGATTCAGAGCCGCGCCGCGGCCTCTTCGGGCTCCAGGTCGCGTTCGTCCATCCGGATGCTGTCCACGGCGTCCTCTCGGAGCTGGTCGCCGATGAGTGAACGTATCCGCATCGAGGTTGGTTTCGACGGAGGTCAGGGCATCGCGGCGCTCGTTTCGGTACGGGAGGCCGAGGAGCTCGAGCAGGCGCTCCACGCCGACCCGGACGGCGTGTTCACGCTCGAGGCCGAGGACGGCCACTACGTGGTCGCGCTGCGGCGCGTCGTTTTCGTGAAGCGTTTCGCGCGCGAGACGCGGGTCGGCTTCGGCACCGACATCCCCTCCTAGTCCGCTCGGGTGGGCCTCGAGGTCGGCATCGTCGGGCTGCCGAACGCAGGCAAGACGACCATCTTCAACGCGCTGACCCGCGCGGGCGCCGAGATCACCGCGTATGCCACCGTCGCGAACAAGCCGAACGTGGGGATGGCGCCGATCGCGGACGAGCGTCTGGAGCAGGTCGCGGGCGTCGTGGCATCGCGCAAGGTCACGCCGGCCGCTGTGCGCGTCGTGGACGTGCCCGGCACGGGCGCGGCGCTCCTCGGCAACCTCCGCAAGGTGGATGCGCTGCTGGCGGTGCTCGACGGCTTTTCCGCCGACGCGACACCCGATGACGACCTGGAGAACCTTCGGCTGGAGCTGTTGGTTGCCGACCGCGACCACGTCGACAAGCGCCTCGAGCGCGTGCGTACGCAGGCGAAGTCGGGCGATCCGCGGCTGCGGGCCGAGCTCGCCGAGCTGGAGCGCCTGCTCGCGCACGTTGACGCCGGCGGGCGGCTTGCTGGCTACGACGGCGGGCTGCCCGCGGAGCTCGAGCCGCTGACGACGAAGCCGCTGCTCCCGCTTGTGAACGGGCCGGGCGGGCTGGACGGCAAGCTCGAGGCAGAGCTCGTCGAGCTCACCGAGGACGAAGCGGCCGCCTTCCGTGACGGTCCGTCTGCCCTCAACGAGATTGTCGCCCGGCTCTTTACGGCTCTCGACCTGATCAGCTTCTTCACAGCCGGCGACACTGAAACGCGCGCCTGGACGCTCCGCCGTGGGGAGACCGGGCTCGACGCCGCGGCCAGCATCCACACTGACATCGCCCGAGGCTTCATCCGCTGCGAGGTCATCCGCTGGAACGACCTTGTCGAATGCGGCTCGCACGCCGAGGCTGCGCGCCGCGGCCTCCAGCGCCTCGAGGGCAAGGCCTACGAGGTTCACGACGGGGACGTGCTGAACGTCCGTTTCAACGTCTAGTGCCCTTTCAGGCACTAGACGGCGCCGGCCGCCCCGCCCCGGAGCGGCCGGCCCGCGCTGCTCAGCAGCAGTCGTCGCCGTCGCAACAGTCCTGATCGCAGCATCCACCGGAGTGCTTCACGAGACCTCCTTTCATCGACGGTGATCGACAAGACGCTAGCTAGTATATTGAAGAGTGTCAATGAAGAAGCTGGCCCTCATCGACGCCTGCTGCTTACCGGGGGCGGCCCCGATCGACGACGCAACTGCGTCCGACCTCGCTGCCTCATTCAAGGCCCTGGCCGATCCGACGCGGGTCGCCATCGTCAATCGCCTCGCTGCCGAGGGCGAGTGCTGCGTTTGCCACTTCGTCGAGGAGAGCGTGCTGTCGCAGCCGACCGTCTCGCATCACCTGCGCGTCCTGCGTGACGCGGGCCTCGTGGAGGCTGAACGCCGTGGCACGTGGGCGTACTACCGACTCAACTCCGACGCGATCGGTCGGCTCGCGTCTGCGCTCGGCGGCGCGCGCTCGGCCGCCTCGGCGCCTGCGGCGGCGCTGCACCCGAGACGGTGAACATGTTACGCGAGGTCGGGATCGACGTAAGCGGCCGGACGCCGCATCGTCTTGAGCGCGAGGACGTGGAGTGGGCTCGACCACGTGGTCACGAGGGGCTGCGGCGACGCGTGTCCTGTGATCCCGTGCAAGGGCCACCTCGATTGGGAGCTCCCAGACCTTGCGACGCGCTCGCTGGACGAGGTGCGCGTGTTGCGGGACGAGATCGACCGGCGGCTCGATTCGCTCAGCCCGTCGCGATGAGTGTCACTCCACCGAGCGCTGCCGCTGCGCCGGCCTGACGCAGCCGAGACAGCCGCTCGCCGAGCAGTATCCGTGCGAGAGCGATCACCCAGACGGGATAGAGCCCTGCGAGCACGCTCACGAGGCTCACGTACCCGCGACCGGCGGCAGCCGCAAAGAGGGCGTTGGCTGACATGTCCAGCACGCCCACGGCGACGAGGGCCGGCCAGTGCGCACGCCCAAGCGCCAGGGGCGGGCGCAGGACGAGCGCCAGCGCGACCACGAGCGCGGTCGAGGTCAGCCGCACGATCAGCACCGCCCAGGCCAACCCACCGCTCTCGGCCGCGTCGATGCCGACGAAGAAGCCGGCGAAGCCGAGTGCCGCCACGAGCGCGATGCCGGCTCCCGTGGCGAGACGTCGCTCGGTCTCGCCGGGCTCTAGCGACACGAGCACGCCGCCTCCGAGCGCGGCTGCCATGCCCACGTACTGGAGCGCACTCGGCCGCTCGCCCAAGGCGAGCCCGACCGCGACCGGCGCGAGGGCGCTGAGCGCGGACACCGGCGCCACGACGGCCATGGCCCCGACGGCGAGCCCGCGGTAGAAGGCTGCGATGCCCGCGACTCCGGACGCGCCGGCGAGCACCGCGTAGAGGGCGGACCTACGGTCGGGCGCCGCTTCGCCGAGCGCGACCACCACGACCACGACGACGAGGAGACCTGCGCTCTGCGAGACGACGAGCACGGTGAGGAGGTGCAGGGTTCTGCTCTTCACGCCGCCCAGGAAGTCTGAGATCGCCCAGGCGACGCTGGCGCCGAAGGCGAGAACGAGCGCGATCACGGGGCCTCAGTCGCCGACGGGGCGGGTCGCGGCGACCGCGTCAAGCTGGTTGGCATGGTAGAGGACGGCGGCCTCAGCGGTGCGTGCTGCCCGTACGTCGTGGTGCGAGGCGACCGCGTGCAGTAATTCGGCGCGCACGGCCGCGTCGAGCTGCGCCGCGCGCTCCTCCACGAGCCGCAGGCCGAGATGGACGTGCCCGAGCAGGCGGCCCTCGTCGGTCGGCGTGAAGCCCGGGCCGGGACGTAGCTCGCACGTTCGCCCGACGTCGTGGAGAAGAGCCGCCGCGAGCAGCAGGTCCGAGCGGAGCCGCGGATGGAGCTGCACCGTCTCGCGGCAGAGGGTCGCTACGCCCACAGTGTGCTCGAGCAGGCCGCCCGCGTACGCGTGGTGCGTCTCGGCCGCGGGCAGGCGGCGCATGCGCTCGCGCACGACCTCGTCCTCGAGCAGGCCGGCGGCGGCCGCCCGCAGGCCCGTGTGCGAGAGCTCGCCCGCTAGGAAGTCGAGGAACCCGTCCAGCTCGTCCGCATCCCGGCGGAGAGCGGGCGCGAGTCCGGCCGGGTCGACGTCAGCCGCCGGCTCCAGCGAGCGCACTTCGAGCTGGAGGCGGTCACGGAACCTTTCCACGCGCCCGAGCAGCCGCACGGCATCACCCTCGCCGAAGCGTCCGTCGAGCAGCTCCACGTCCTGCCAGACGCGCGCGTCGATGCGTCCGCTCGGGTCGACGAGCTCGAGCGCGAGGTAGGGTGAGCCCCCGCGGGTGCGCCTCCGTTCCTTGCGCGCGACAGCGTAGACGCCCTCGACGATGCGGTCCTGCTCGAGCTCCGCGATCGCCGGCACACCTGCACTTTAAGCCGCAAGATGGACGTGGTGGGCTGCGCTTCGACTCGCCCCATCCAGCCGTCTCGTCGCAGACGAGACGGCTGGTACGCTCCGGCCGTGGCCGTCATCGAGCCGTTCCGCGCCGTGCGGTACGACGAGGAGCGGACGGGGCCGATCGGCCGCCTCGTCGCGCCGCCCTACGACGTCATCACTGTGGAGGAGCGGGGACGCTATCTCGAGCGGAGCCGATTCAACGTGGCGCGACTGATCGTCCCCGAGACGCCTGACGAGGCCGGGGCGCTCTTTCGCGAATGGCGCTCCGAGCGTGTTCTCGTCGACGAGCCGGAGGACGCGCTCTGGTGGCTGCGCGAGGAGTACGAGGGCCCGGACGGCGAGCGCCACGCGCGCGAGGGGTTCTTCGCGACCATCGAGCTCGAGCCCTACGAGCGCGGCGTGATCCTTCCGCACGAGCGCACGTACGACGAGGCGAAGCGCTCGCAGCTCGCGCTCCTGCGTTCGGTGCGCGCGAACCTCTCGCCGATCATGCTCCTCTACGACGATCCGGCCCACCGGCCGCGGCGCACGCTCGCTCCCTTCGCGAACGGCGCACCGGTCTACGAGACGCGCGACGGATCGGCCACGACCCGCCTCTGGCGGATTACCGACCACGTGGCGATCGAAGAGGTGCGGGCAGCCCTTGCTGACCGCTCGCTCGTGATCGCCGACGGGCATCACCGCTACGAGACGGCGCTCGAGTTCCACCGCGAGGACGGCTCGACGGAGAGCCGCCGCATGATGGCGGTGCTCTCGAACACGCTCGGCGAGGGACTGATCATCTTCCCGACACACCGGGTCGTCCGGGAGCTGCCCGAGCTGAACGGTCGCTTCCGGATCACGCCTGTCGACGGCGGCGCGGCGGCGGCGCTGCGTCGGCTCGAGGGCGTCGAGCGGAGTCACCCGGCCTTCGTTGTCTACCGGCCGGGGCAGGCGGCGATCGTGGAGGCGCCGGCTGAGCAGACGCTCGATACGGTCGCGTTGGAACAGCTCGGCATCGAGGCCATGCGCTACACGCCGCGAACGGACGAGGCCGTCGCGCTCGTCGACGCCGGGGAGGCGGGCGCTGCCTTCCTGCTGCGGGCGCCAACCATGGAGCAGGTGCGCAGCGTCGCTGAGTCAGGCGAGACGATGCCGCAGAAGAGCACCTACTTCTACCCGAAGCTGCTCTCGGGTCTGCTCTTCCACACTCTCGCGCGAACCTTGCAGGATTAGGGGCCGCTGCCTTGTCCCGGGAGTTGATCTCGCACAGCCGCTGGCTCGGGCTGGCCCGCGCCGCAACCGCGGACGTGCGCGAGGCGCTCGCGGAACTGTCGACGCGCGAGCAGCGCTCGGTGGTTGTCGGGACCGGCCTCGGCGGCGACGAGACGACGGCGATTGACGCGGCGGCCGAGGCCGTCGTCGTACGCCGCCTCGAGGCGCTGCATGCCGAAGGTCACGTGTTCACGCTCGTCTCGGAGGAACTCGGCGAGCGCGCCTTTGGGGGCGGCCCCGCCCGGGTGGTCCTCGACCCGATCGACGGCTCGCTCAACGCGACGCGCGGCGTGCCGTTCTTCTCGCTGTCCCTCGCCGTGGCCGAGGGGCCGACGATGGCAGACGTCACCTTCGGCTACGTCTACGACTTCGGCAGCGGGGAGGAGTGGACCGCGGTGCGCGGCGAGGGAGCCTCGCTGGACGCCCGGCCGCTCGACGGAGCCGCACCCTTGGAGGAGATCGAGATCCTCTCGTGCGAGGCGACGCGCACGCCGCTTATCGCCGCCGCGGCGCCGGGGCTCGAAGGCGTGGCGCGTCGCCTGCGCATCATGGGCTCGCTGGCGCTCTCCCTCTGCCACCTCGCGGCGGGACGTGTCGATGCCGTGTGCTCGCTGAAGCCGGCGCGTGCCGTCGACATCGCCGCGGCCCAGCTGCTCGTGCGCGAGCGCGGCTACGCGCTCGAGCTTTTCGACGACGGTGCGTTCGGCGCCGCGCCGCTGGACGTCGTTGGCCGCTCGCGCGTCGTGGCGGGCGCGAGCACGGAGGTGTGCGCGCGCGTCGCGGCGGCACTTTCCGCTGCGTGAAGTCCGTCAGGATCGGGTGTTCCGGGTGGAACTACGCCCACTGGCGGAACGGTGTCTTCTATCCATCACGGCTTGCACCGCGACGCTGGCTCGACTTCTATGCGGCGCACTTCGACACGGTGGAGGTCAACTCGACCTTCTACCGTCTGCCGCGGCGGGCGGCGGTGGCGAACTGGGTTGCGGAGAGCCCGCCGGGCTTCGTGTTCGCGGTCAAGGCGAGTCGGTACCTCACACACGTCAAGCGTCTGACGGATATGAGGCGCGGCGTCGCGCTCTTCTACGAGCGCGTCGAGCCGCTCGTGGAATCGCCCAAGCTCGGCCCGGTGCTGTGGCAGTTGCCGGGGACGTTCCGGCGCGATGACGAGCGGCTGGCGGGCGCACTCGCGGCCTTGCCGCCGGGCCGCCACTGCTTCGAGTTCCGCCACGAGAGCTGGTTCGTCGACGATGTCTACGAGCTGTTGCGGGCGCACGGGGCCGCGCTTGTCATCGGGGACACCCCGCAACGTCCGTTCCAGGCGCACGCGCTGACGGCTGACTGGACGTTTATGCGCTTCCACTACGGCTCGCGCGGGCGGGGAGGCAACTACTCCGAGCGCGAGTTGGAGGAGTGGGCTCGCCGCATCGAGGATTGGCGCGAGCGGGTGGACGTCTGGGCGTACTTCAACAACGATTGGATGGGGTTCGCGGTGCGAAACGGCCTGTGGTTGAAGCGCCGCCTCGGCGTCTAGGGGGGCGTGCCCTCGCTCTGCGGGCAAAGAGGCGCGACCGTACCGCGTGCGGCCCTGCGGCCTCTCGAGGAACTTTCACCGAAAACGGCACGACTGTGGCACAGACAGGTGCGCACTTCACCGATACCGTCGAACCCGGGCGGGTGGTGGAGGACGTCGGACCCCTTTTGGGAGGGTGGGGCATGGAGCCAGGGACACGGGGGCGCGGCCTGGGCCGCGGTTGGGCGCTGGTACGCTCGGCGCGATGGACGTCTCCCGCGAGCAGATCGTCGCTGCCCTTGACCAGGTGATCGATCCCGAGCTCAAGAAACCCGTCACCGAGCTCGGCATGGTGCGCGCCGTCGACGTTGACGGCGGCCACGTCGCCGTGACCATCGCACTCACGGTCGCGGGCTGCCCGCTCCGCCACAGCTTCGAGCAGCAGCTGCAGAGCGCGGTCGCCCCGCTCGACGGAGTCGAGTCCGTCTCGCTTGCCTTCGACGTGATGAGCCCCGAGGAGAAGACCGCCCTCGTCACCCGCCTGCGCGGCGGGGTCGAGCGGCGCGGCATCTCCCTCGAGCCGACCACGCGCGTCATCGCCGTCGCGAGTGGCAAGGGCGGCGTCGGCAAGTCGTCGCTGGCGGTCAACCTCGCGGCCGCATTCGACACGCTCGGGGACCGCACCGGAGTACTGGACGCGGACGTCTACGGGCACTCAATCCCGCACATGCTCGGCATCCACCAGCGGCCCGTCGTGGTGGACAGGATGATCATCCCGCCCGTTCGCGGTGACCTGAAGCTGATGTCGATCGGCTTCTTCCTCGACGACAACGCGCCCGTCATGTGGCGTGGCCCAATGCTCCACAAGGCGCTCGAGCAGTTCCTCTCGGACGTGCACTGGGGCGAGCTGGACACGCTCGTCGTGGACATGCCGCCCGGGACTGGTGACGTGGCCAACTCGCTCGGCCAGCTCCTGCCGCGGGCCGAGGTGCTCGTCGTCACTACGCCGCAACCGGCCGCGCAGCAGGTCGCCGTCCGCGCGGCGGACATGGCCCAGCGCACGGGCATGCGATTGCTTGGAGTGGTCGAGAACATGTCGTACCTCGTCGGTACGGGCGAGGAGCTGTTCGGCTCGGGCGGCGGCGAGGAGTTGGCCCGCGCGCTGGGCGTCCCGCTGCTCGGCAACGTGCCGCTCGACCCGCGACTGCGCGAGTGCGCCGACGCCGGCGAGCCGTTCGTCACGGCCGAGCCGCACGCCGAGGCGGCCTCGGTGATCCGCGAGATCGCCGAACGCGTCCGCGCCCGCCGCGCCGGCGAGATCGTGCGGGCCCTGCCGCTTCTCTCCTAGAACGGGGACGGGCGCCCGCAGCCCCCTCCAGGGTGAGTGAGGTGGCTGGTTCGCTGCTTCCGGTGCTCGGCGTGCGAGAGGAACTGCGTAAGCCCTTTCGTCACGGGCTACGCTCGAACGGGTGAATCGCGCGGCCGCGTTCTTCGACCTCGACCGGACGTTCATCCGGCGCTCGAGCGCGCTCGCCCTTGCGGGCGCCTTCCGCAAGCACGGGATCATTTCCCGACGCCAACTCGTCAAGGCCGCGTTCTGGCAGCTGCTGTTTGCAAAGCGTGGCGCGGACGAGCGGGCCGTGCGCGAGGCGACCGAGGGCGGGCTGCGGCTCCTGCGCGGGCTGCGGCCCGAGGAGGTTGAGGAGCTCGTCCGCGCCGCGCTCGACCGAGACCTGCGCCCGCTCGTGTATCCGGACGCGCTCGAGCTGGCGAAGCGCCACCAAACTGCGGGGGAACCGGCTTACCTCGTCTCGGCGACCCTTCAGGAGATCGTGGCCGCTGTGGCCGCTGCGCTCGAGCTCGACGGTTCGCTCGGCTCCATCTGCGAGGTCGGCCCGGACGGCGCGTTCACCGGGTGCGTTGTGCGCGCGTGCCACGGCGCGGGGAAGGCGGACGCCGTCCGCCACCTGGCAGCCAGCGCGGAGATCGATCTCGACGCCTCCACGGCCTATACGGACGGTCTCAGCGACCTGCCTCTGCTGGAGGCGGTGGGCCACCCGGTGGCTGTCAACCCCGACCGTGAGCTGCGCCGCATCGCCCGCGAGCGTGGCTGGCCGGTGCTCGACTTCTCGCGGCGGGTCGCCCGTGGTTGACACGATCCGGACCCGCATCGAGGCGCTCGGCTTCGCGCCTGAGGCGAGCCGCGTTCTGGCCGAGCACTTTGCAGACGCCGAGCGGCGCGGGAAGCGCGGGCACGGGCTTACCCGCGTGGACTGGCTCGAGACATTGCCCGACCTCGACCCGTCGGCGCTCCCCGAGCGGGTGTGCGCGGAGCGGGGCTACGAGCGGTGGGAGGGCTGTGGCGCGCTCGGCTACCTGACGCTTTCGGCGATCTGCGACGCGCAGCTGGCCGATCCGCCGCGGCACGCGCGAGTGGTCGTCGCCGCACAGACGTTTCCGACCGGCGTGCTCGGCTACTGGGTGCGCCGGCTCGCCGAGGCGGGTCTCGTGGCGGCGCTGACCGCCACCTCGCCCGCGCGGCTGTCGCATCCTGACGGCGGCCCGCCCCTCGCAGGCACGAACCCGCTGGCGATCGGCGTGCCGAGCTCCGACGGGCGATCCCTTGTCGCCGACGTCTCCATGGGGCAGGTCACCTACGGCGACGTGCTGAGCGGCGCTGCGACGCCCGAGCAGCTCGTCCCCTTCGGCGGCGAGCATGCGCACAAGGCGTTCGCGCTGGCCGTTGGCCTCCAGATGCTCGTCGACGCTCTCGTAGGGGACGGTCACGGCGCGGTGCTCGTCGTAGCCTGTCCCGAGGGCGACCCGGTACCGGGCTTACGCGCCCGCGCGGCCGGCGTCCGCCTGCCCGGCGAGCGCTGACTCGAGGCGCGGATCGTCGCGGATCGCGTCGAAATCGCTGTCTTCCGCGGCGTACTTCCGAACATTCTCGGGATCGAGCTGTGCGGCACGCGCCAGAGTCGCCAGCGCGTCGTCGGCGCGACCGGCGCGGGCCTCGATGCACGCGAGGTTGTAGTAGCCCTCCCAGTCCTCCGGGTATCGCTCCACTCCCTCGCGCATCACGGCCAGCGCCTCGTCGAGACGGCCCTGCCGCTGGTAGGAGGTTGCCATGAAGTTCCATTCCCAGCCTGACGGCGTGAACGCCTCCCCGGGCTTCCCTCCGACGGCGAGAACGGTGGTGCCGGCCTCCTGGGCGATCGCCCCGCGCAGCGTCCCTGGTCGCGCGAACACGAAGGTGCCGGCGGTGGCGTCGACCTCCTCCGTCTCGAGCGTGAACGTAGCCCGGCCACGCGCCACGAAGTAGAGCTCCTCGTGCCCGTTCTGGGCTTCCCGATGTTCCTCGACTACGCGCTCGCCGGCGTTCGCGGCGGTGTAGACGTTCGCGCCGAAGGCGCCGATGCCGAAGCGGTGGCGCACCGGACGCCAGACGAGACCCTCCTCGTCGACGGGCAGCGCCTCGAGCTCGTCGAGGTGAGCGACCTCGTAACCACCGCTCATGCCGACGGAAACCCCGGTTCGGCGCGGATGGACTCGAGATCCTCGTCGGCCTGCGCGTACTCAAGAAACTGCGCGTCGCGCGAGACGGCCTCGCGCAGGTGCTCGAGCGCCACGTCGCGCTCGCCCAGTCGCGCCTCGGCGCAGGCGAGGTTGTAGAGTACCCCTGCGGCCTCGGGATGTTGTCGCCGAGCCTCCTCGAGCACCTCCTTCGCGCGCGCGAACTCGCCCTGCTCGAAGAGCGGAAACGCCTCCGCCGAGGCCTCCCACTCGCGCACCGCGAAGGCCTCGCCGGGCTTGCCGCCGATCGCGAGCACGGTCGTGCCGGCCTCCTTCGCCGTCGCCCGTCGCCCCGTCTCGGGATCGCGGACGAAGACGAACGTGCCGCGCGGCGCGTCGACCGTCTTCTCGCCGACCGTGAACTCTGCGTGGCCGTCGAGCACGAGGTAGAGCTCCTGGTGCGCGGTCGGCGCCTCCGTGTGCTCGGAGATGACCTGGTCGCCCTCTTCAGCGCCCTTCCACGCGTTGATCCCGAAGGCCTCGATGCCGAAGTGGCGGCGGATCGCGGTCCAGTTCCCTGACGCCCAGACGTCGTCGAGGTGCGTGCTCCTGTAGCGCTCGGTCACGGTCAAGTCTGCCTCCTCAGCTCGGCGAGCACGACGGGGTCGATCCGCCCGACGCCGTCCACCCGCATCTCCAGGTTCTCGGTGCCGGCCCACGCGTCGAGAGCCGTGCCGAGCTCGCCCTCGAAGCCAGCGCGCGCAAGGCGCTCACCCAGCTCGGCGGCGAGCTTCTCGTCCACGGCCATCCACTCCTCGGGAGGCGTGGCACCGAAGATCGCCTGGTGCGCGCTGTAGAGGCGACGCAGCTCCTCGATCGGGCTCCCGTGGTCATCGACGCGGAGGTCTACCAGCACGTCAGAGAGGTTCGCGTAGCCACCGTCGCGCTCTACGACGAGGAGGGCGGCCGATTGTTGGCCGCGCCGATCGCCCCCGACCGCCTGCGCGGCCGCGAGGGCTTCCACGAGGCGCTCGGCGAGGGGCTTGAGGGCGCTCCCTTCGAAGTTCTCGGCCAGCGCGTCCACGGTTGCCTGCGAGACGAGGATGTTTCCCTGAGCTGCGTAGCCCATGCCCGTGCGGCCGCCGGCCCACTCGAAGCACTCGGAGCCGGTAAAGCTGGCTGCCCCGCCGCGCGAGTCAACGACGCCGAGCTGGCGGTGCTCGCGCCCCTCGTCGGCCGTGGTCAGGCGCTCCACGACCTCCTCGGCGGACAGGCCGTCGCGCAGCAGCACGAGGCCCTCAGGCCCGTAGCGCGGGTTGGCGAACGCCTGGGTGGCCACGGCTCCGACGTCAGCCTCGGCCCAGGGAACGACCGACCCGACGGCCAGGAACTTTGACTGCGTGGCGACGCCCCAGCGGTGCTCGCCATCCCAGGCGGCGATCGAGTAGGTCATCCGTAGGTCAGCTCGGTGAGATCGAGTGCCAGCAGGTCGCCGTGCCCGGCGGGAACGAGCACGCATGCCACTTCGGGATGGGTGAGTGCTTCGCGAACCGCCTCGGGCGTCGAGGCGCGCACGACGACGGGAACGCCGCGAGCGTGTGCCTGCCCCAGCGTCTCTACGTCCTCCGCGCTGTCGAGCACGAGCGCGTCGGAGACGTCGAGCTCGCCTTCGACGGCGATCTCGGGGACCCGCTGCCCCGTCGCTCCGAACCAGCGTTCCCTCATACGGCGACGCGGGTGGGCAGCGTGATTGTTTCCCCCGGCTGCGGTGAGAGCACCTCCACGTCCGTCAGCTCGCGCAGCTGCTCAGGCGTCCCGCGCAGGAGCGGGAACGTGCCGTAATGGCCGGTCACGCAAGCGCGTACGCCGAGCAGCTCGAGCGCAACGGCGGCCTCGCGCGGCCCCATCGTGAAGTGGTCACCGATCGGCAGGATCGCCACGTCCGGCTCGTAGATGCGGGCGATCAGGGCCATGTCGCCGAAGACGTTCGTGTCGCCGGCTGCGTACACCGTGTAGCCGTCCTCTAGCTCGAAAACGAGCCCGCACGGCTCGCCAAGGTAGACGATGGTGTCGTTCTCGAACGCACTCGACGAGTGGTTGGCGTCGGTCAGCGTGATCTTGATCCCATCGCGCTCGACGGTGCCGCCCTTGTTGGGTGCCTCGGACATGTCCTCCGAGAGTCCCTTCGTCGAGAGCCAGCCGCGCAGCTCGATCTGCGCGATGACCGGACAGTCGAACCGCTTCGCGAGCTCGACGGCGGCGCCGACGTGGTCGTCGTGCCCGTGAGTGATCGCGATCAGGTCGCAGCGCTCCGGCTGCTTTTCGTCCTCGGGGCACTTCGGATTGTCGAGCCAGGGGTCGAGGTAGATGCGCTTCCCGCCCGGCGTGTCGAAGCGAAAGGCACCGTGGCCGAGCCAGGTCAGCGAGACGTCCGCCATGCTCCCTCCTCTGTCTCGTTTGACGGGCTGAGGCTAGCGGAGCGCCAGCGAGGCCGCCGCGTCGCGCGCGAGATCGACCACCGGCTCGACGGCGATGAAGGTCCCGACCGTGATCACGAGCGCCGCCACGACGGTCGTGCTCAGCAGCCACTCGCGTGGCGGCGAGCCGCCCGCGGCCGCGAACTGGAGCTCCGCCGGCGAGCGCATGAACATCGCCCGGATCACCCCGAGGTAGTAGTAGAGGCTGATCACCGTGGCCGCGATTCCCGCGAGCATCAGCCACCACCAGCCCGCCTCGTAGGCTGCGGCGAAGACGTAGAGCTTGCCGAAGAACCCGCCGGTGAGCGGCAGGCCGGCGAAGCCGAGCATGAAGACGAACATGCTTATCCCGAGCAGCGGCCGCTCCCAGCCGAAGCCGGCCAGGTCATCGAGCGTCACCGCGCGGTTCAGCTCGCGCTCGCGCGCGGCGACCACGGCGAAGGCGCCGAGCGAGCCCGCCGCATAGGGGATCAGGTAGTAGAGGAGCGCCCGCCCGCCCAGCTCGTTGTTGGCGGCGACCGCGATCAGCATGAAGCCGGCGTGCGAGACCGACGAGTAGGCGAGCAGCCGCTTGACGTCGCGCTGGACGAGCGCGGCCAGGTTGCCGACCGCGAGCGAGATGCAGGCGATGACCGCGAGCGCCACCGTCCAGAGCTCGTCCTGCTCCGGGAACGCGGTCGTCAGGATACGCAGCGTGAGGACGAGCGCGGCCACCTTCGTCGCCGCGGACATGAAGGCGGTCACCGGTGTCGGAGCGCCCTGGTAGACGTCGGGCGTCCACTGGTGGAAGGGCGCGGCGGAGGCCTTGAAACCGAGGCCGGCGAGCATCATCGCCAGGCCGAAGACGAGCAGCGAGTCGTCCGTCAGGCCTTTGTCCGCCGCGGCCGCCGCGATCTGCTCGAAGCCGAGCTCGCCCGTGGCGCCGTAGACGAGCGCCGAGCCGAAGAGCAGCACCGCCGAGCCGAAGCTGCCCACGATCAGGTACTTGAGTCCGGCCTCGAGCGACTCCTCGCGGTCGGTGTCGATGGCGCAGAGGATGTAGAGGGTGATCGAGAACCACTCGAGCCCCAGGAAGAGCGTCATCAGGTTCGAGGCGGCGACGAAGAAGGCCATGCCCGCGGCGGCCGCGGCCAGCAGCGCGTAGTACTCACCCACGCGGCTGTCGCGCATGCGGTGCGTGTACGAGACCCCGACGGCGAGCAGGCCGCAGCCGGCGACGAGCAGCTGCGCGAGCGCGGCGAGCTGGTCGCGGCGCGCCGCGTCGGCGACGATCCCGCGAGCGTCGTCGGACTCGACGAAGACCAAGGCGGCGAGCACGCCGGCTGTTGCGAAACCGGCCGCGCAGACGAGGGCCGAGAACGGGCGCCGGCCGCCTGGCGGGATGAGCACGGCAGCGAGCAGGCAGACGGCCGCCGCGCCGAGCATGGCCAGCTCCGGCGAGAGCGCGAACCAGTCGACGGACGGCTTGTCGCTCATTCGTGATCAAACCCCATGAACCAGTACGTCGTTCCGTTCGCATCCGTGCCGCACTTCACCGTGAGCCCGTCGTCGGCGTCCCGGCGCCCCCGGGCGACGGCCTCGCGGACGGCGCTCTCGCAGTCGGGCGTCAGCGGCCCGTACCCCGTCCAGCCGACGGACGCCGGTGACAAGCTCTCATTTCGTCTCTGGGAGGCCTCGGAGAACTGCGAGCCCACCTCCTCGGCGGGGCGGTCGCCTGCGAACGCCCGATCCGTGATCGCCGCCGGCCAGATCGACAGCGCCAGCAGGGCGGCAACGAGCGGCACGATCACGCCGAGCTCGGCGGGGCGCAGGTCGAGCGCCTCCTCGGGCACCGCGCTCCCAAGACGCTCGTGCAGCACCGCCGAGATCAGCCGCAGCATGTACATCGCCGCCAGCACGATCGCGACCGCGCCGACCACGGCCCAACCCCAGCCGACGTCGAAGACCCCGAGCAGGATCAGGAACTCGCCGGCGAACGTCGTCGCGCCGGGCACCGCGAGCGCGATCACGCCGGTCACCACCAAGACGGTCGCGAGCGCCGGTCGCCCCTTCGCCATGCCGCCCAGCAGCGCGAACTCCCCGGTCGTCGCGCGTCGCTCCACCGCGCCGGCCAGCAGGAAGAGCGCCGCCGACACGAGCCCGTGGTTGACCATCTGGAGCACTGCTCCGTCGAACGCGGCGTCGTTCAGCGCGAACAGCCCGAGCGTGACGAGCCCCATCTGCGCCATCGACGAGTACGCGACCACGCCGCGGAAGTCCGGAGCGCGGAACGCCACCAGTGAGCCGTACACGAGCGTGACGGCCGCGAGCGCTAGCAGCAGCGGCTGGAGGTCGTCCGCAGGCCCGGGGAACTTGGCGATCGCGATGCGAAGGAAGCCGAATGCGGCCGCCTTCGAGACCACGCCCGACAGCACCGCCGCGATCTCGGGCGGCGACTCTCGGTAGGCGTCCGGCAGCCAGCCGTGCAGCGGGAAGAGCGGCGCCTTGACCGCGAACGCGGCCGCGAAGCCGAGGAAGAGCAGGTTGCTCCCGCTTGGGTCGCCGTCGACGAGCGAGAACGTCCCCTGCTTGACGCCGAGCGCGATGATCGCCACCAGCATCAGCAGCGAGCCGGCCATCGTGTAGATGACGAACTTGAGCGTCGCGCCCAGTCGCCCCGGCCCGCCCCACACGCCGACGAGCACGTAGAGCGGGATCAGCATTGCCTCGAAGAAGACGTAGAAGAGCAGCAGGTCCTGAGCGGTGAAAACGCCGACGATCGCGCCGGTCAGGACCAGCGAAAGGCCGAAGTAGGCGCGCGCCCGCTCCCTCCCCGCCCAGAACGCGTAGCCGATCGCGGCTGCGCCGACCACCACCGCCAACCCGACCAGCCACAGCGAGAAGCCGAAGAGGCCGACGTGGTAGGAGATCCCGAGGTCCGACGACCATTCTGTCCGGTGTCCGAGCTGAGGGCCGGTCTCGCCGAACTCGAAGCGCTGGAGCGCTGTGATCCAGAGCCCCACCTCCGCGAGGGAGACGAGCAGCGCCAGCGAGCCGGCGGTGCGAACGGGCAGCGGCAGTAGCCAGATGAGGAGCGCACTGGCGACCGGCAGGAAGATCAGGATGGTGGTCAGCCAGTCGTTCATCGCGCGGCAACGAAGACGAGGGCCAGCACTGCGACTCCGCCTGCGACGGCGAGCGCATAGGCGCGCACGAGCCCGGTCTGCGCCTCACCCACGTGCGCGCCCGCGCCGCGCGTCGCGAGTCCGAGCCCGCGTAGCGAGCCGGCGATCAACGGCCGCTCGACAAAGCGGAACCACCCGCGCGCGGTCGCGGCGGCTGGGCGGTAGAAGACCAAGTCGTACGCCTCGTCGGCGTAGAACTTGCGCTCGAGGAGGGTGCGCAGCGCGGCCGCCCGCGGCGCCTTCCCCTGTCTGGCACCGTAGAGGCGCCACGCGACGGCTATGCCGAGCAACCCCGCTGCGACAGCGATCCCGCTTGTGAACAAGTCCTGGCGCACGGACGGGTCGAGCAGCGGCTCGACAGATGGGTGCAGGAAGTCCGCGAGCGGGTGCCAGACACCGGCGATTTGCATCCAGCCCCCGGCGACAGCGAGCACGGCGAGCACGGCGACCGTGGAGGTCATCCAGAACGGGCCCTCCCCGTGACCTTCGTGGAAGTGCTCGCGCACATAGGGCGACGGCTCGCCGGTGAAGACGAGGAAGATCATGCGGAACGTGTAGAGCCCGGTGAGCAGCGCGCCGGCGAGCCCCGCAGAGAAGAGCACGTAGCCCCAGATGCTCTCGTCCGCGAGCGCCGAGGCGAGAATCGCGTCCTTCGAGAAGAAGCCCGAGAGTGGCGGCATGCCGGCGAGCGCAAGCCCGCCGACGAGGAGCGCGATGTACGTTCGCGGCAGGTAGCGGCGGAGGCCGCCCATTTCCCGGATGTCCTGCTGGCCGGCGAGCGCGTGGATCACGATGCCGGCGGCGAGGAACAGCAGCGCCTTGAAGAACGCGTGCGTCATCAGGTGGAACATGCCGTTCGCGTACGCTCCGATGCCCGCGCCCAGAAACATGTAGCCGATCTGCGACATGGTCGAGTAGGCGATCACGCGCTTGATGTCGGTCTGCACGAGCGCGATCAGCCCGGCGGCGAGCAGCGTCAGGGCACCGAGACCGGCGGCGAGGTCCTGGATCGCAGGCGCGTGCTCGAAAATCGAGTGCGTGCGCACGATCAGGTAGACGCCCGCCGTCACCATCGTCGCCGCATGGATCAGTGCGCTGACGGGCGTGGGCCCCTCCATCGCATCGGGCAGCCAGGTGTGCAGCGGGATCTGCGCGGACTTGGCGACAGCGCCCCCGAGCAGCCCGAGCGCCGCCAGGTCGACGAGCCAGCCGCCGCCGAGCTCGCCGCCCTCGACCGCCTCGAACACGCCGGGGAACTCGATCGTGCCCGTGTTGACGACGAGGATCAAGAGCGCGAGCACGAACGCGGCGTCGCCGAACGCGTTCATGATGAACGCCTTCTTGGCCGCGGCGACGGC
The DNA here is from genome assembly GCA_046262315.1 of Gaiellaceae bacterium. Lineage (GTDB taxonomy): Bacteria > Actinomycetota > Thermoleophilia > Gaiellales > Gaiellaceae > JACVRM01. The sequence continues at coordinate 3,111 of JBHEMZ010000101.1, read as the reverse complement.
GGCCGGCCTCTCGTGCTCGAAGCCGATCAGCAAGTAGGAGCAGAGGCCGACGAGCCCCCAGCCCGCAAGCATGATCAGTAGGTTCCCCGCCTCGACGAGTGCGAGCATCGAGAAGACGAACAGCGCCATATAGGCGAAGTAGCGGCGCTCCTCGTCAGCGCCGTCCATGTAGCCGATCGAGTACGCGACGATCAGCGCGCCGACGCCCGTGACGACGAGCATCATGAAGACGCTCAGCGGGTCGACCACGAGGCGCAGCCCGAAGTCGAGATCGCCGGCGCTCAGCCACGTCCACGCAGTCGTGTGCTGGACGCGCTCGTCGCCCTCGCGCCCGAGCATGGAGAAGAACGAGACGAGCGCGGCGGCGACCGCGACCGCCACGGAGAGCGTTCCGAGGTAGGCGGCCGCGCGTCGCGAGATGTTCGTGCCGGCGACCGTGATGATCACGGAGCCGGCCAGCGGAGCGAGCAGGCAGATCCAGGCGGCGGCGATCATCCGCGGAGCATCCGCAGCCGATCGACGTCGAGCGACAGGCGGTCGCGGGCGAGCGCGACGACGAGCCCGAGCCCGACGACCACCTCGGACGCTGCCACTGCCATCACCGCAAGCGCGAAGACCTGGCCGTCGTGGTCGCCCTGGTGGCGCGCGAACGCAATCAGGGCCAGGTTCGCACCGTTCAGCATGATCTCGAGCGAGAGCAGCACGATCAGCACGCTGCGTCGTAGCAGGACGCCGAGCGCGCCGATCGAGAACAGGAACGCAGCCACGCCGACGTACCAGGTGATGTCCGGGCCTCTCACGGCGTCTCCTGTGTTCGCCGCGGCTCGCCGCCGAGAACGACCCCGCCCACGGCCGCCGCGAGCAGCACGATCGACGTGATCTCGAACGCGAGCAGATGATCGGTGAGGAACACGCGCCCGACCTCTCTGGGGCTGCCGAAGAGTCCTTGCACGTCGGCCTCGTCGCTGAGCCGGTTTCCGCTCGCGAGCCCTATCACCGCGATCACCTCGACGAGGATCGCGCCGGCGGCGATCGCGGCCGCGAGGGTGTGCAGGCTAGGCCCTCCGGCCCACGGCGAGTCGGCGCGCCGCCCCAGGTAGGCGATCACGAACAGGAACATGACCATCACCGCGCCCGCGTAGACGAGCACCTGGGCAGCCGCCACGAACTCCGCGTTCAGGAGCAGGTAGAGCACCGCCAGCGAGGCGAGGTTGCCGATCAGCGCGAGCGCCGAATAGAACGGGTTCGCGAAGCTGATCACCGCCGCGCCGGATCCGAGGCAGGCGAAGGCCGCCACGAACCAGACCGCCCAGACGAGGAAGTCAGCCAGCGCTCTCCCTCCCTGCGGTCGAGAAAGCGCTAGATGGAGAAGCGCACGCGAGGGCCGCCACCGCGCGTCTCCAGCTAGAGATCCTGAGAGCGGAAGCGATTACGATCTCCTGTACGCCGGGATCGGCGTGTCGTACAGGTCGCGGTCGGCGACGGGAACGCGCTTCACGGGCGGCGCCAGCAGCATGTCCTTCGTGTAGATGAGGTCGTCGCGCGAGTATTCCGACAGCTCGAACTCCGGCTCGAGCGTGATCGCGTCGAACGGGCAGGCGAGCTCGCAGTAGCCGCAGAAGATGCAGCGCGACAGGTTGATCTCGTAGATGCGGGCATAGCGCTCGCCGGCGGAGACGCGGTTCGACGGCGTGTTCTCGTCCGCCACGACACGGATGCAGTCGGCCGGGCAGGCGGCCGCGCAGAGCGAGCAGCCGACGCACTTCTCGAGCCCGTTCTCGTGGCGCCAGAGCCGGTGGCGTCCGCGGAAGCGCGGGTAGACCGGCCGCTTGTACTCCGGGTACTGCTGGGTGATCGGTTTCTTGAAGATCTGCTTCAACGTCACGCCGAAGCCCTTGAACGACCCGATCGCGGCGTTGCTCATTCCCGACCGCCTGAGCGCGCAAGTAACACACTGTTACGAAGAACGGCGAGGCGCGAACGCGAGGCGCGTGCGTTCGGCCGGAACCACCGCGACCGCGCAGGTAGAAGACTGTTACCAGCGAGCCGCGGTTCGGCGCGGCGAGTCGTTCCGATCGCCGGTGTGGTCACAGCGCCACCACCAGGGCCGCGGTGACCACCGCGTTGATCGTCGCCACCGGCAGGAGCACCTTCCAGCCGAAGCTCATCAGCTGGTCGTAGCGCAGCCGTGGCAGCGAGGCGCGCATCCAGATGAAGAGGAGGACCAGCAGGAAGACCTTGAGGATGAACCACAGCGGGCCGTAGTCGTCGCCGACCGGCCCGTCCCAGCCGCCGAAGAAGAGCGTCGCGCAGAGCGCCGAGAGCGTGATCATGTTGATGTACTCGGCGGTCTGGAAGAGGCCCCAGCGCATGCCGCTGTACTCGGTGTGGTAGCCGGCGACGAGCTCCTGCTCAGCCTCCGGCAGATCGAACGGCGCGCGGTTCGTCTCGGCCACGCCCGCGATGAAGAAGACGAGCAGCCCGACGAGCTGCGGCGCCGCGTACCACCAGCCGTCCTCTTGGGCGTTGACGATGTCGACGAGCGAGAGCGAGCCGGCCATGAGGACGACGCCGAGCACGCTCAGTGCCAGGGAAACCTCGTAGGAGACGAGCTGCGCGCAGGTGCGCATCGAGCCGAGGAGCGCGTACTTCGAGTCCGACGCCCAGCCGCCGATGATGAACCCGTACACCCCGACGGAGCCGATCGCGAAGATCAGGATCAGAGCGATGTCGACGTCGGCGATCTGGCCCGGGATGTAGACACCGGCAACCTCCCAGCCTGGGCCGAAGGGGATCACGGAGAAGGTAGTCAGCGCCGTGAAGGCCGCGAGGAACGGCGCGAACAGGTACAGGCGGTCGATGGCCGCGGTGGGATAGAAGCTCTCCTTGTGCAGGAGCTTCACGAGGTCTGCGATCGGCTGCAGGAGCCCCTTCGGGCCCACCCGGTTCGGGCCGTAGCGAAGCTGCATCCGTCCCATTACCTTGCGCTCGGCCAGCGTGAGGTAGGCGAACGTCGCCATGACGAGGTTGATCACGATCGCCGCCTGGATCAGGCTGACGTACCATTCGACCTTCACGACTTGACCACCTCGACGGTCGCGTGCAGGTCGG
>JBHEMZ010000100.1:0-34874 GCA_046262315.1 Gaiellaceae bacterium | reverse complement strand
ACACGAGCCGGCAACGCGACTCAAAGGAGAAACGCATCCGCCGGGGCGGGCACACTCGATCATGCATCTGGGCCTCCTGTGCGAGCTGGGTCTTGGTCGACCACAAGGCTCGCCGGAGGCCCGGACGCGATCAGTCGTCTCGCAGGTGTGTAGGCAACAGATCTAGGCGGGGTAGGGCATGGCGACTACGCTTGCTCGAAGCTAGGGCAACTGGAACAAGCGTGGCTCCTAGTCCAGCACTTCCAGCACCGTCCTACTCCTCCTGCGACGGTAGGCTCGCGCCGTGTTGGAGGTCGGGGAGCGGATCCCGGACGCGCAGGTCTGGATGGGGCCGCGCGCGCCGGTCGACCTGCGCACACTCGCGCACGAGCAGCCGCTGCTGCTCGTCTTCTACCTCTTCGACTGGTCGTCTACTTGAACGACCGAGATGGAGCTCCTGCGTGACAGGGGCAAGGGATTCGACGAGGCGGGAGTGCGGCGGTTCGGAGTCTCGCGCGATTCACCGTGGACACACATCGCGTGGCAGCAGGTACTCGAGCTCGACTTCCCGCTGCTCTCCGACTGGAACGCGGAGGCCGTCCGCGGGTTCGGGATCGCACACACGTACCGCGGTATGCACGACGTGGCCGAGCGGTCGGCATTCCTGATCGACGAGAGCGCCACGATCCGAGGCGCATGGCGGTACGAGTCGAGCGAGCTACCGGACTTTGACGTTCTGCTCGCTGCTGCGCGGGCCTTGTAGCGGGGGCAGGCGAGCGATGTCTAGCGGCCGATCAGTTCCTTGAAGGCGGGCTCGCCGCGGATCGGATCGAAGTCCGAATCGTCCTTTGCGTACGCGCGAAACCGCTCCGACATCTCGATCGAGTGTCGGAGGTGGTCGATCGCATCAGTCGTCCGGCCGGCGAGGCTCTCGCAGCAGGCGACGTTGTAGAACAAGTCGGCGTACTGCGGATGAGCCTCGACGAGGACGCGTCCGCGGTCAGCCACCTCGGCGTACTCGCCCGCCTGGTAGAGGGGGTTGAGCGGCGCCCAGAGTTCCCAGCCGTGGGGCTCGTACGCCTTTCCCGGGGTGCCGCCGAGCGCGATGATCGTCGTCTCGGGCTCCTCGGCGAACGCCGTTCGCTTCACACCGGGACGGGCGAAGACGAGCGTGCCGGCGGGCGCGACCACCCGGTCGCCGTCGAGTTCGAACACGGCACGTCCCCGCAGAACGAGGTACAGCTCCTCGTTCGAGTCCGGCTCCGACTCGTCGTGCTCGTTGATGATCCGGTCGCCCGCGTCACGGGCCGTCCACGCGTTGACACCGAAGGCCGTGATGCCCAGGTGGTGCCGGACGGGTCGCCAGGGACAGCGCCCGTCCTCCGACTCGTCGATCTCGTCGAGGTGCGCGACCGCGTAACCACTCATAAGACCCCCCTTCACGTCGTCGTCGCTCGCCGCGATCTCGACGAGCCTAGTGACAGCGAGCCTGAGCCGCGCGACGCCAGCAGGAATGACGACGCCGACTGGCGCGCCGTTCGGGACGACTACGCGCCAACGGCGGTTCTCCGGAACCGCACGGTCCCGCGCCAGCGATCCGGCGCGATTCGGACGAGGGGCACCGACGGTGGCTTCGCGCACGGCGGCTGGTCGCAGCCGTTCTTCGATCCGGAGGTGGTGGGCGGAGCCAACGACGACGCGATGACCGAAACCGAGGCGCTGCTGTTCGGGCGCCGCACGTGGCAGACGATGGCCGCGGCGTGGCCCGAGCGAGCCGGCGACCCGTTCGCCGACCAGATAGAACGCCATCCCGAAGTACGTCGTGTCCGCGACGCTGGGCGACGACGAACTGACGTGGGACAACACCACGCGCATTCCTGGCGACCCGGCCGTCGCCCGCATCCGGGAGCTGCACGAGACCGAGGGCGGCGACTTGTTGGTCATGGGGAGCCCCACGCTCGTGCGCACCCTGCTGCGCGAGGGCCTGATCGACGAGCTCCGGCTCATGATCGAGCCGGTTATCCTCGGCAGCGGCAAGACGATCTTCCCCGACGACGGCGCGCTGCGCACGCTCGAGCTCGTCTCCACGGTCACCAGCGGCACGGGCGTGCACGTGTGCACCTACCGGCCGGTTGCCGAGGGGTAGGTTCCGCGGCGATGGCCACCCGAGGTGCCGCCTGTCACTGCGGGCAACTTCGTCTCGAAGTCGCGGGCGATCCGTTTGCCGTCTCCATCTGTAACTGTCTTGCCTGTCAACGTCGGACCGGAAGCGCCTTCGGCATGCAGGCGGCGTTTAAAGCGGATCAAGTGCAGGTCGTCGGTCGCTTCAGCGACTTCGCGCGAATCTCGGACGAGGCGGACAGAAAGGAGCATGTCTTCCATTTCTGCCCTGACTGCGGGTCGCAGGTCTTCTACACGGAACCGACGGAGCCAGACCTGATCGTCGTCTCGGTCGGCTCGTTCGCCGACCCGTCGTTCCCGCCGCCGACAGAGTCGGGCTACGACTCTCGCCGTCATCACTGGGTGGGGCTGCCCGACTCGATCGAGCGTTACGCCCCCGAGTTGTGGGACTCGGTGCGACCTCTCTACGATGCCGGCAGGTACGCGGAGGCGGCGGACACGGGCCGCGAGCTCATCGAGGCCCGCCCCGAGCAGGGGTACCTCTACTACAACGTGGCGTGCTGCGAGAGCCTCGCGGGCCGGACAGCCGACGCCATCGAGCACTTACGCCGGGCGATCGACATGTGGGAGGGCTGTCGCGACATGGCGAAGGGGGACTCCGACTTCGATCCGATCCGGAACGAGCCCGCTTTCGAGGAACTGGTCGGCGGCTAGATATACGTCGCAGGTGCCCGTGCGCGTCCGATCAGGGTCCCGTTTCCCACCTGCCAGGTCGTCGAGCCGGCGCAGCTCAGGGTTACAGGGACCGGCCGCACCGCCGCAGAGCGGGCCCCGCACCGGGACGTTATGGCGTTCCAGCAGCACCTCCTCGAGCCGGACCTCGTCGGTGCCGAACAGGTGGCGGCGCTCCGTGTACGCGAGCAGCGCCACCGGGAAGCGTTCCTTCCCGGCACCCGCGTACGCGAAGCCGCGCCACGCGTTCAGCGGCAGCTCGCGCTCGGAGCCGTCGGCGAGCCGTACCACCACCCGCCGCACGTCCGAGCGCGCCACGCCGACGATCGTGCTCCACGTCGCGCGCGTAGGCCTGTCGCCTCCGCCGGACTCGTAATGGAGGAGCGCCGGCTCGCGACCGGCCACGAGGCGAGGCGCCAGGAGCTCGTCCAGACAGCGGAACTCACCGAGTACCCCTCTGCCTCCCGCCGCGAGGCAAACCGACCCTGCGCGCGAGGCTGCGAGGAGGCGCGAGCCCGCAGGGTCGTCGGCGCGCACCAACTCGCGAACGGAGCCGGGATCGATCCGCGACTTCTCGGCGACGAGGCGCACGAGTCCGTTCTCGGGCGTCGCCCGACCGGGGACGCCCTCCCACGTCCACGTTGCCGCGGGAAGCTCGCCGTCGAGGCCGATCGTCAGCGCCAGCGCCGGAGCGGCGGCCAGTGCGGCAACGAGCGCAGCGGCCGCGAGCAACACGCGGCGTCGAACACGGCGGCGGGGGCGAAGCACCGTGGCGCGTGCCCGCTCGGTCGCCGCAGGGGAGGGTTCCGGTGCGCCGAGGCGCAGCCGGGTCTCAAGATCGAGCGACATCTCCCACCTCCAGTCGGGTGCGGAGCTCGGCGAGACCGCGCGCGAGGCGGGAATGCACGGTGCCGACGGGCATCTCGAGCGCCTCGGCGATCTCTGCCGGCGTCCAGTCGAGCCAGTAGCGAAGGACGATCGGGCCGCGGCGCTCGGCCGGCAGGGCCGCGACCGCCGCGAGCACGTCGGTGTCGGCCGCCGGCGGCGCGCCGGGCGAAGGCTCGACAACCGTGGGAAGGGCGCGGCTCGAACGCCGCCGCTCGTCGTGCGCCGCGTTGATCACGATGCGGCCAAGCCAGGTGCCGAACGAGGCCCGGCCGTTGAACGAGCCGAGGCCTCGCAGCGCGCGCTCGAATGCCAGCTGGGCGGTGTCGTCGGCGTTTTCCGCGCTTCCGGTCAGGCCGTAAGCCAGCCGCCAGGCCGGCCGCCAGTGTCGCTCGAACAGCGCCGCGGCCGCCTCGGTGGATCCCTGACGCGCAAGTGCCACCAGGTCGTGATCGCCCTCCACGACCGTTAGACGCGCGGCGGCTGGTGGAGCGTCCCGCGGTTTGCGTCCTCCCGGATCCCCAAGGGCAGGCCTCGCGGTCGGCGTACGAGCCTCGGCACGTGCTGTCTCGTCGCGAAGCTCCGATCGTTCTTCACCGGCTGCGGGCGATCTCGACGAGCGCCCGCGCATGGCGCTCGGCGTCCTCCCGCGAGAGCTTTCCCGGCGGCAGCTCGACGACGTACGAGGCCGCGCCCGGGAACTTGCGATTCTGCCACCAGGGTGCGCCGCCTCCGATCCACGGGATCTCGCGGACCGGCAGGCCGGCCAGTCGCGCGTAGCGCCGGGCGGCGGCGCTGCTCGGGCCCCAGCCGCGCACGTGACCGAACGGCTGGTGGAACCACACCGTGACGGTCGGGCGCAGGCCGCGCACGAGACGTGCCACGGCACGAGTCTCGGGCTGCGAGAACCGGCCGAAGTCGCGGTTGAGGTCGACGCCGCGGGCGTTGGCGCGCGTCCGCCTGACGAAGCCGTCGGGATTGAGCTGATGGACGACCGTGATCGCCGAACGTGGCAGGGGCGACCGACGGAGGAGCAGCCGGGTCACGGCTGTCCCACCGCATTCGTCGCCGTGGATGCAGCCGATCGCGAGCAGCTTGCGCGGCGCGCCGCTGTCGCCGAGCGTCGTCGCGTGGATCCGGCGGCCTCGTACCGACTTTCCGATCGCCCGGGTGCTGCGGAACGTTCGCGGGAAGCGTGCGTGCAGGTGGTTATTGTGGTTCCAGAGCGGCTCGACGATGCGCTTCGGGCCCGTCAGAGCGAGGTTCGGACCAACGAACACCCTTGTCGCGCCGGCCGCAACGAAGCGGTCGACGAGCCACTGGGAGAGGCGCTGGTCGACCTGTTCGGCGCGTCTCGGCGGCCGCTCGCGACCGTCGAGGCGAGGGTAGTAGACGTCCACGTCGAGCCCGTTCTGATGCGATACGTGGACAGGCCCGAACGGTCCTCCCTCGGCACGGCTGAGGTCGCCGATCCCGAGGCGCGGTGCAGTGGGGAAACGCCCGCGGTAGTCCCGCACGATTCGCAGCAGGACGCGCGCGACGCGGTCGTTCCCCCACCGTCGCCCAGGCCGGTTCGGTATCCGCTTCTTGACCGGATCCCAGGTAAAGAACCGCGGCCCCGCCGGCGGCAGCTGCACGCCGTTCTCGAGCCGTCCGTCCCAGGGCACCCCGACCGACTGCGACCGTCGCCACGTGATCCAGCCCGGCGGAGACGTCGCGCGCACAGCAGGCCGCGACGGCGTGAGCGGGTGGCGCGCGGCAATGCCCGCCACGAGCGCGAGTGCGACGCCCAGCAGTGCGGCCACCGCCCGCACTAGGGAACGCCCGCGACCGCGACGCCGTGCAGGCCGCGTCCGACGCGGACTCTATGGACGCATTCGCACTGCGTCCGCAGGACCGTGATCGTGCCGGACTGGGAGGCGACGACCGCGTGCCCCGCGAACGGGCCGACGCCCACGTGGTGGGGGGAGCCACCGACCTTCAGCGTGCGCAGGACACGACCGCTGCACCCGTCGAGCAGCCGCGCGCGCGCTCCGTGGTGATCCGTCACCCAGACGTCTTTGCCCGCCGCCTGGATGTGATGAACGAGCCTGCCCGCGCGGCGTTGCACGACGACCCGGCCTGACCGCGGGTTCAGCGCGGCGACCGTTCCCGAGCCCCAGAACGTGAGCCAGACGCGCCGTTCGCCGCACGCGACCGCGATGTCGTGGGGAGCTCCGGGAACCGCGATCCGGCCGATCACTGTTGTTCTCGAGGGTCGCCGGGTGTCGAGCACGGTCACGTGTCGGGTGGCCGGGCCGTGAGTCACGAAGACGCGGTTGCCGAACGAGCCGACGGCGAGATCGTGCGGCTGGCGTTCCACCGCGACGCGGCGGACGACGCGCAGGCGAGTCACATCGACCACCGCGATCCTGTCTCCTCGTTCCTCCGTCACGTACGCGAAACGGCCGGCCGGCTCGAACTCGACGTCGTGCGGGTAGGCGAGCCCGCCGACCACTCCGACGATCCGCGGGGCGTGTGACTCGACGAGCGTCACGCGCCCGGCGGGTGGGCTCGTCACGAGCAGGAAGCGCCGGCTGGTCGACACCGCCACGTTGTGCGGCCCGCGCGCCACTCTCAGGCGCGCGACCACCGCCGGCGAGCCGGGTGGATCATCGAGGTCGACGGCGACAAGTTGCCCGTCCGCCTCAGCCGCGACGAAGGCGCGCTCGCCTCCGCCGAGCGCGCGCGTCGACGCGTCCCCCGGCACGGCGATGGCGAGGGCGACTACGAGGGCGACCCGCGCGCTCAGCGGCAACACCAGCCGGCGATGGCGGGGAACGCCGCGCTGGCGGCGCCCCGGTTGAGCTGCTTGCTGATCGACGACCGCGCCACGAGTTTTCCGAGGTCGTCGTCCGCGGGCCGCAGGAAGACCCACTGGTCCGCGCTCTGCCACGCGACGAGCAGCCAGCGGCCGTCCGGCGACCACTCCACGTCGGTCATCCGCCCGCCGCCGGAGAAGATCTCGCGTTCGCGGCCGCCGGGCCCGTAGAGGTGCACGGTGCTGCGCCGAGAGCCCTCGTCGTACTGCACGGCCGCCAGCGAGCGGCCGGCCGGCGCGAACGCCGCGTCGAGGAAGACGCGCCGCGAGCGCGACGCGAGCTTCGAGCGCGCATCGGCGGTCAGCGCGGGCTGCGGTCGGAGGTCGCGCACCCGCAAAGCGCGGCCGGTGTGCAGCGAGAGAAGCCGCTTCGAGCGCGTCATCACGAGCTCGCCGTCGGCCGACCAAGCGAGCTGCTCGGGCGCCGCGACACGCCAGCCGCCGAGGAGGTGCCCGCTGTCCGAGTCGACCACGCGAACAGCCCCGCTCGGCGCAACGTAGGCGAGCACGTGCTCGCCTCCCGGCTTCCACGCGGGCGCCACGTCGGCCACCCGTCGGACGAGCACGCGGTCGCCCTCGCTGTCCCCGCCGACGACGTGCAGTTCGTCCCGTGAGATGTACGCGATCCGCGTGTCGGTGCGCGTGCCTCCCCAGCGCGGGTGCCGGACGTCCGGACGGGCGACGGACCAGCGGATGTCTCCATCGGGCTCGAGCGCGACGAGCTCGTTGCGCCGCGAAGCCACGACGAACTGACCGAACGGCGACCAGCTCGCCTCGCGGTAGCGGCCGAGCAGTCGCTTGGTGCCGTCGTCGCGCACGATCCACGGACCGCGCGCCGACTCCACGAGCACGCGTCCCGCCGCGGGCAGCGAGAAGAGCGAGGGCTGGGCGCTCTCGACGCCTACGACCCGGTTGCGTCCGACCGCATCACGCACCTCGTCGAGAACGGCGCGTCCGGGCGGGCTGAGCGCAGCGGCGAGCACCGCGAGGGCCGCAGCGCCGACGAGCGCGGGCCGTAGGAGGCTGCGCGGCTCGGGTGCGACCGGCTCGCGAGCCTCGAAGCCGGCGCGCACCACCCTCCAGCTACGCCGGCGCGCTTCGAGCTCGCCCGGGATCGGCACCGAGGCGAGCAGGCGGCCAACGTCGCCGTCTCTCATGCGAGCCGCTCCCCCAACCGATCGAGAGCGCGCCGCAGACGCGAGTTGACGGTGCCGCGCGGCACGTCGAGGAGATCCGCGATCTCGCCGGGCGTGTAGTCGAGCAGATAGCGGAGCACGATCACGGCGCGGTGCTCCGGCGTAAGCTCGACGAGGCCCGCGGCGAGCGTGCCGGCTTCGCCGTCGTCCGGCCCGCGCGCGACGGCCGGAGTCTCCACGAGCTCGACTTCCCGGCGCAGGGCGCGGGCGCGTGACCAGTCGATGGCGCGGTTGACCACGATCCGGTGCAGCCACGGCCCGAACGGGCGGCGGCGGTCGAATCTGTCGAGCGAGCGCACCGCGGCCAGGAACGCCTCCTGCGCGATGTCTTCGGCGGCCGCTGTGTCGTGCACGACGAGGAATGCAACGCGGTACGCCCGCGGCCAGTGGGCGCGAAACAATTGCTCGAGGTCGTGGACCGATCCCTCCTGCGCGCCCCGAATCCACGCGCGCTCGTCCCGGCGCATGGCGCGACTATAGGGCGGAGCCTCATCGCTCGGGATACGTGCGCCACCCGCGCCGGGGTCCATCTCCGGAATACGCGGACGCCCGGCCACCGGGTCCCGCGGAACCTCTCGCCGCGTTGCGGACGTAACAGAGGCGTTAGCGACCAAAAGGAGCGCGATGAAGCGTCTGCTGCCCCTCCTCCTGCTAGCCGTTCTCTCCCTGCCCGCGAGCGCCGTGGCGGACGGCTGCTTCGGCCCGTGCAACGGAGTGAGTCTGAACCCACCGGGCACGAGTTTGCTGGCCGCCCAGCCGTTCGGCGAGGGCGGGCCCTTTGTGGCCTACGACAGGGCCACCGGCCGCGTGCGCTACACGCTCGGCGGCGGGGTTCCGAGCGCCGACGGCCGCTGGTACTTCACGGGCCTTCGCCGCAAGGCCCAGACCACGATTCGCCGCCACGACACGCGAACCGGGCGGGTGGCCGCCACGTTCGTGATCGGCCGCGGCGGCTGGGTGAGCTCCGTGTCGGCGAACGCAAACCGGCTGACGCTCACGCGCGGCACGCCCCGCGGGACGGCAATCGAGGTGGTCGACACGGTGCGACAGGCCGTCACGCACTCGCTGACGCTCCGCGGCGCCTGGGAGGTCGAGACCGTCTCAATCGACGGCAGGCGGCTGTTCCTCGTCGAGGATCTGCGCGGTGACGCCGGCCGCTACCGGGTGCGCCTCTACGATCTCGTCCGCAAGCGGCTGCTCGGTCGCGTGCTCAAGGGCGAGGGCGAGCCGGCGGTGATGACGGGCCTTGGCGTTCGTGCGATCGCCTTCCGAACGGGCGTTGGCTCCTGACGCTCTACGTCGTTCGCGAGGCGCGGGTTGCATTCGTGCACGCGCTCGACCTCCAGCGCGGGAAAGCCCGCTGCATCTTCCTGCCGGGACGGGGGGGATGGGACGCGCTCACCCGCTATTCGCTCACGCTCGCGCCGGACGGGCGCAAGCTGTACGCGGCGAACCCGGTGCTCGGCATGGTGGCCGTCATCGACCTCGCGAAGCTGAAGGTCGTGCGCACAGCCCGTTTCGCAGCCAAGGGCTTCCGCGCCCGACACTGCCGCAGACGACGAACGGGGTGCTCTCGGCGGACGGGCGGACGCTGTACTTCACGGGCGCGCGCGGCCTCTGGGCGTACGACGCGGCGTTCGACCGCGTCCGCGGCCCCTACGACGCCGGACGGCCCGTGATCGGGCTGGCATTCGGCGGCGGCCGCGTCCATGCACTGCGCACCGACCGGAAGCTCGTCTCCTTCGAAACCCCCAGTGGACGTCGTGCCTAGCCGGTAGCGGAGACGGCGGCCTCTTCCGTCACGTCCGCAATTTCGCGCACGACCTCGACGATGTCGCGATTCGCGTTGAAGACGCGGAGCTGACGGTCGGCGCCGTCGCCGCGCGAAAGGATGTCCTGAATGCCCTCGAGCTCCCGCTCCGAGCCGAGCTCCCGAGCGTGCGGCTCGATCGCTCGCAGCGTGCGGCGGATGAGCTGGGAGACGGGGATGCGGTTCCGCCGCCCGCTGGCGAGGTCCATGACCGGCGCCTCGAGGCCGTAGCGTCCCGCGAGCCACTTGTTCTCGGTCGTGAGGATGCGATGGTGCGCCTGAACCTCCTCGCCGCGGTCGATCTGCTCAGAGAGGTGCTTCACGAGCGCCTGGCAGTAGGCGGCGATCGCTACCGCGTGCTCCACCCGGGTGACGGCGTCGCAGATGCGCACCTCGATCGTGCCGAAGCGCGGATGTGGGCGGATGTCCCACCAGATCTGCGTGTAGTCGGCGATGCAGCCCGTGCGCTCGAGCTGGCCAATGACGCGCGCGTAGTCGGCGTAGTCGCGAAACCGCGGCGGAGGCCCCGAGCGCGGGAAGGCGGCGAAGACCATCTGTCGGCTCGAGTGGAGCCCCGTCGGCTCGCCTCGCCAGAACGGCGACGAGGCGGAAAGCGCGAGCAGCGGCCCGAGCTCGACGAGCAGGCCGTTGATGACGCCGATGGCCTTGTCGGGCCCGTCGACCGCTACGTGCACGTGCATGCCGAAGATCAGCTCGCGGCGGGCCACGTACTGCATCTGGTCGACGAGCTGCCGGTAGCGGTCCCGAGCCGTGATGCGCTGACGTTCGAAGAGGCTGAACGGGTGCGTGCCGGCGGAGCCGACGCGCAGGCCGCGCTCGGCGGCGACGCCGGTCACGTAGCCGCGAAGCTGCCGGAGTGCGACGTCGACGTCGCCGGCCGTGCGGCACACCGGCGTCGTGATCTCGATCACCGACTGCATCAGCTCGGCATTGATGCGAGGCTCGAGCTCGTGTCCCGCCACCGCGGCCAGCACCGTGTCGATGTGCTGGACGAGATCGAACGTCTCACCGTCGAGCAACATGTACTCCTCCTCGACGCCCACCGTAAAAAGGTCCCCCGTGCCGAACTTATGGTCGAGCACGCTGCCGCCAAGCTCGAGGCTCTCGCCCATGATCGACGGCGGAAAGACCTGCTTCATGCGCCGGCAAGCCTAGGGCAGCTCGATGATCTTCTGCGCCCCGATCTGCGCCGAGCGCACGACGCGGCGGAGAGCCTCGGCCAGCGCGGCGAGCCGGCGCTCTTTCACGGTACGATCGCCTCCGCCTCGAGCTCGACCAGCCAGCGCGGGTCGAGCAGTGCTGCGACGACCACTCCCGTCGTGGCGGGCCGGACGTCGCGGAACACCTCGCCGTGTGCGCGCCCGACCTCGGCGATGTCCTCGGCGCGCGTGAGGTACATGCGTGTGCGCACCACGTCCTCGGGACGCGCGCCTGCCTCGGCGAGCGCGGCGACGATGATCTCGAGGCAGCGCCGCGCCTGTCCGTACGCGTCGGGCGGCGGGTCGGCGCCCTCGGGCATGATCGGCGCCGTGCCCGCAACGTGCACGTGCCGGCCGACGCGGACGGCTCGCGAGTAGCCGTAGAGCTCCTCCCAAGGCATGGCGGAGGAGACGACGTGGCGCTCCACCCGACTACTATCGCGCGCCTCAGTGCCGCCGTCAGGAGGAACCCGGTGAGCCTTGCCGACGCGCTTCGGCTGGTGGAAACGTGGCCGGCGCCGAACGCCGCGGTGGGCATCGTGGGAGTGGAGGGGCTGCTCGCCACCCACGGCGACGAGGAGCGCGACTTCCGCTGGGCGTCGGTCACGAAGCTCGTAACCGCGCTCGCGACTCTGGTTGCCGCCGAGGAGGGAGTCGTCGACCTCGACGAGCCGGCGGGGCCACCCGGCGCTAGCGTGCGCCATCTGCTCGCGCACGCGTCGGGGCTCCCGTTCGAGCCCGGCCCGCCGCTCGCTCCGCCCGGGCAACGGCGGATCTACTCCAACGCGGGGTTCGAGGTGCTTGCCGACCACGTGGCCGTGCGGGCCGACATGCCCTTCGGGCGCTATCTCCGAGAGGCCGTGTTCGAGCCCCTCGGCATGGGCCCAGAGCTGCGCGGCTCAGCGGCCTCCGGGCTCTGGGGGAATCTCGCCGACGCGGTCGCGCTCGCGCGCGAGCTGCTGGCGCCGACTGTGGTAGCGCAGGAGACCCTCGGAGAGGCGATCTCCGTGCAGTTTCCCGGCCTTTCGGGCGTGTTGCCGGACGTCGGCCGGTTCGAGCCGAACGACTGGGGACTTGGCTTCGAGCTGCGCGACGCGAAGCCGGGCCACTGGACGGGGTCGCGTGTCTCGGAGCGGACGTTTGGGCACTTCGGCGGCTCGGGGACGTTCCTGTGGGTCGACCCCGAGCGCGGACTGGCCTGCGCGTGCCTCACAGACCTCGACTTCGGCGAGTGGGCGAAGGAGGCCTGGCCGGCGCTCTCGGATGCAGTCGTCAGCGCCGCGTCCGGCGTCCCGTAGCCCCTAGCGAACCGCTCGCCCGCCTTGCCCAGTCCGCGGCGGTCACCTCACCCGGGGATCGCGATCGCCAGGTGGCGATCAGCCAAGTCCGGCGGCCAGGCCCCACCCTCCCAAAGGGGTCCGCGTCCTCCACCACCCGCCCGGCTCGGACGGTAACGCTGGAGGACGCGCATGTCTGTCACGAGGTGTGCCGGTTCCGTGTCCGATCCGTGCCAGTGGCGCGCGGTTTCGATCTCGTTCGACGCTCGCCTCCCCGGCGCGCTGCGCGCTGCGCTGCGCGCAGCGCGCAGCGCGCGCATCGCGCAACGGCCGGGCGCGGTGCGGCACGCCGCTAGCGGCGCTCCGGTCGATCGCGTCAGCTCCCCGGCGGGGAAGTTCCCGAGCGCGACGCACCCTGGCGCAGCGGTGGGTGGCGCGCCTCTTGCTCCTGGTGGGCCTGCCTCGCGCACCGAGTCCGCGAGGAAGCGCGCGTACGCGAGCGCCTCGTCTGCGCCGCTGATCGCCCGACCGCCTTCAGTCAGGAGCGGAGGGATCGAATCGGCACCGGTAGCGACCCGCATTCCCTCGCGGTCGGCTCGACGGGGCTCCACTTGGCGCGCGACGAAGTCGGCACCCAGCTCGGTCAGCCGCTCCCGCACGCGATGCTAGTACGGGCACCACTCGGCCTGGTAGAGCTCGAGCAAGTAGGTGCCTACGCTTCCGAGAGGAGCGGCTTGACGAACTCGTCGAAGGTGGCGCGATCGCAGCTCGCTACCGTCGAGGGGGAGATCGAGCGGACGCTCGCCGTGCGGCGGATGCCCATGGCCGGCGCCACTTCGCCGAAGTAATCGCCCGGCCGCAGCAGCGCCCGCTCGCCGCGCGCGTCCTGCGAGACCGCAAGCAGGCCCGCCAGGACGACGTAGAAGCGAGATCCGAACTCGCCCTCCCGCACGATCTCCGTGCCCGCCGCCACGTACTCGCGGCTCATGCGCGCCGCGAGCGTCGCCAGCCGCTCGCCCGGCAGCTCGGCGAGCAGCCCCACGCGCGAGAGCTCATGGACGGTGGCGGATGCGGTCTGGGGGCTCAACTCTCTCGGCTGGGCTCGTCGGGCGGCGGGTCGCCGGGGAGCTCGGAATCCGGCTGCCCGGGACCCTGCATCGCCTCGTGCTCGGGCTGCTCGGCAGGCGCGCGCTCGTGTTCATCGGGGGTCGGTTCGGGCTGGTCTTTCATGCTGGCCTCCTCGTCGGTGCGCCTATTCTTGCCGTCGTGGGGGAACTGCGGGAGTGGAGATACTGCCCGCGGTGCCGCGCCGAGCTCGACGGCGACGACGCGCGCCGTGAGTGCCCGCGCTGCGGCTTCGTCGCCTATGCAGGCTCGAAGGCGACCGCCTGCGCGATTCTGGTCCGCGACGACGGCCGCGTGCTGCTCGCCCGCCGCCGTAGTGACCCCTTCGCCGGGCGCTGGGATCTGCCAGGCGGCTTCCTCGAGGAGGGCGAGCACCCGCTCGACGGCCTGCGCCGCGAGCTGTACGAGGAGACGGGGCTGGAGGTGGAGCCGGGGCAGTTCGTCGGCGTGTGGATGGACGAGTACCCGTACGACAGCGGCGCGGCCGCGACGTTGAACTTGTACTGGACCGCTCGCATCCTCGGCGGGACGCCCCAGGCCGCCGACGACGTGACCGAGCTCGGCTGGTTCGAGCCCGACCACCTGCCGAGGCCCCGCGAGCTCGCGTTCCACATCGCAGATGTGCTCTCAGCCTGGCGCGCGCGGGACGAGCACCCGTAGCGTCCGCGGCTGGAGCTCGAAGCGGAGGGGGGTTTCCAGCAGTTCCGGCTCGCCGTCCACGGCCGCCCGCACGTGCCCGCTCGGCGCGTCCACGGTGAAGCGCTCGCCGGTGCGCTCCTCCCACGTGCGCGGCAGCCATCCGTGGGCCAGGTAGAGGTGAAGGTGCCCGTCGTCGAGACGCTTCCGCTCGCCGACGTTGAACAGGTCGAGCTCGTACGCGTTCGAGGCGACTAGCACGACGGGCGCGTCGACTGGTTCGCCATCCACCTCGAGCCGCTGAGTCCGTCGCAAGCGTGCCAGCAGCACGAGCGCGCGCAGCGACGCTAGCGCGGCGCGACGACGCCGGTGAGCCTCGCGCCGGTGCACGAGCTGTGCGTACACGCCGAGCGCAACGTTGTTCAGGAAGAGCCGGTCGCCGACACGCCCGACGTCGACGCGCCGCTCCTCGCCGTCGAAGGCCGCCAGGGCCGCCACGGGATCGTCGCGGTCGAGCCCGAGGTCGCGCGCGAAGTGGTTGCGTGTCCCGAGCGGCACGCACACGAACGGCAGCCCGCGCTCGATTGCCACCTCGGCTACCGCGGCGAGCGAGCCGTCCCCACCCGCCATGCCGAGCGCGCTCGCCTCGGCCTCGCGCGCGACCACGGCGGCTTCCTCGCCCTGCGCGAGCTCGCGGACGCGGATGCCGCGCCCGCTCGCAGCCTCGGTCAGCTCATCCGCTCGATCGCGTCCGCCCGAACGTGGGTTGAGGAGCAGGAACGGAGTCAGGCGGCGAGGCCGAGAGAGCGCTCGAGCGCCGCCTTGGGCTGCGCGCCGACGGCCGTCGCGGCCGGCTCGCCGCCGCGAAACAGGATCATCGTCGGGATCGAGGCGATCCCGTAACGCTGGGCGAGCGCGGGCTCCTCGTCGATGTTGACCTTGACGACCTTGACCTCGCCGGAGCGCTCGTCGGCGATGCGCTCCAGGATGGGCGAGACCGCGTGGCACGGTCCGCACCACTCCGCCCAGAAGTCGACGATCACGGGCGTCTCGCTCTGGAGCACTTCCTGGTCGAAGCTCGTCTCGGTCGCTGTCGTCGGCATGCAGTTCCTTTCGCGTCGGGTTGGGGGTTCTGTTCCCTCTTCATTGAATCGATAACGCCCGACGGCGCGCTTGTCTTCCCCGACGGCCGGAGAGGCGGCAGCCCGGCTGGCAGAATCGCAGGGTGGAGCCGATCTTCCGCCCGTTGCCGCACACGCCCGATCATTCTGAGCTCGAGCGGGGCGTGCTCGAGCTTTGGGAGCGCGAGGCGACGTTCGAGGCGGTTCGCGAGCAGAACAGCGGCCGTCCGACGTTCTCGTTTCTCGACGGCCCCATCACCGCGAACAATGCGGCGGGCATCCACCATGGCCACGGGCGCACGCTGAAGGACGTCTTCCAGCGCTACAAGGCCATGCGCGGGTTCGACCAGCGCTACCAGAATGGGTTCGACTGCCAGGGCCTCTGGGTCGAGGTCGAGGTGGAGAAGTCGCTCGGGCTGAAATCGAAGCGCGACATCGAGGCGTACGGGCTGGCCGAATTCGCCGAGCGTTGCAAGGAGCGGGTCGCGCACTTCTCCGAGGTCCTGACCGAGCAGTCCAAGCGGCTCGGTCAGTGGATGGACTGGGACAACGACTACTACACGTTCTCGGACACGAACATCGAGTACATCTGGCGGTTTCTCAAGACCGTCCACGAGCGCGACTGGCTCTACCAGGGCCACCGTTCGACCCAGTGGTGCCCGCGCTGCGGCACGTCGCTCGCGCAGCACGAGCAGACAGGCGAGGACAAGTACGCGGAGCTCGAGCACCCATCGCTCTACCTGCGCTTCCCGCTGCGCGGCCGTGACGGGGAGGCGCTCGCGATCTGGACGACGACGCCCTGGACGCTGCCCGCGAACGTCGCCGCGGCGGTCAAGCCGGACGGCGAGTACGTCCTGCGCGAGGACGGGACGTGGTGGCTCGCCGAGCGGGTCGGCGACGGGCCGGTGCGCGAGCGCGTGCGCGGGGAGGAGCTCGTCGGGCTGGAGTACGACGGCCCGTTCGACCACCTGCCGGCCCAGGAGGGCGTCGCCCACCGCGTCATCCCGTGGGGAGAGGTGGCGATCGACGAGGGCACGGGCATCGTCCACATCGCGCCCGGCTGCGGCGCCGAGGACTTCGAGCTCTCGCGCGCGCACGACCTGGCTGTGCTGATGCCGATCGACGAGTCGGGGCGGATGCTGCCGGCCTACGGTGAGCTCGCGGGGCTGACGACGAACGAGGTCGAGGAACCCGTGATGGAGTCGCTGCGTGAGCGCGGCCTGCTGCTCGAGGCCGGGCGCATCACGCACCGCTACCCGATCTGCTGGCGCTGCGCGACGCCGCTCGTCTTCCGCGTCGTGGACGACTGGTTCATCTCGGCCGAGGATCTCCGGCAGCCGCTGCTCGACGCGAACGCCACCGTCGAGTGGACGCCGCCGCAGTACGGCAAGCGCATGGACGACTGGCTGCGGAACATGGGCGACTGGAACATCTCGCGCAAACGCTACTTCGGCCTGCCGCTGCCGTTCTACCCGTGCTCGTGCGGGCACCTGAACGTGATCGGCTCGCGTGCCGAGCTCGAGGAACGCGCGACCGGCGGGCTCGACCAGCTCCAGGAGTTGCACCGGCCCTGGATCGACGCGGTCGGGGTGCGTTGCGAGGCCTGCGGCGAGGAGGCGCGGCGGGTGCCCGAGGTGGGCGACGCGTGGCTCGACGCGGGCATCGTGGCGTTTTCCACGCTCGGCTGGCAGAACCCCGAGTGGAAACCGGGCGAGTACGCCACGGGCGCGTCGGAGGGCCTATCCGGAGCGGACCTGCCCGACCACGCGTACTGGGAGCGGTGGTTCCCCGCGGACTGGGTCTCGGAGATGCGCGAGCAGATCCGGCTCTGGTTCTACTCGCTGTCCTTCATGGCCGTCACGCTCGAGGGGCGCTCGCCATACCAGCGCGTCCTCACCTACGAGAAGGTGCTCGATGAGACCGGCCGCGAGATGCACAAGTCCTGGGGGAACGCGATCGAGCTCAACGAGGCGCTCGAGCGCATGGGTGCCGACGTGGCGCGCTGGCTCTTCTGCTCGCAGGTGCCCTCCCAGCCGCTGCGCTTCGGATACGGCATGGCCGACGACGTCAAGCGGCGGCTGCTGACGCTCTGGCACTCGGTCAAGTTCTTCGTCGACTACGCGAACGTCAAGGGCTTCCACCCGGCCTACGCCGATCTCGAGCAGCCGCCGACGTCCGAGCGTCTGCTCGACGGCTGGCTCAACGCCCGCGTGGCAAGACTCGTCGAGGACACCGAGCTCGAGTACGAGCGCTACTGGACGGTCGGTGTCACGCGGGCGTTCGACGGATTCGTCGAGGATCTCTCGAACTGGTACATCCGGCGCTCGCGGCGGGCCTTCTGGGACGGGGACGAGGCCGCGCTGCGGACGCTCTGGTACTCGCTGGCGCAGGCGCTGCGGGTGGTGGCACCGGTGATGCCGTTCCTGGCTGAGCGGCTGTGGCGCGAGCTCGTTGTGGACGTGTGCGAGGAGGCGCCCCGCTCCGTCTTCCTGGCGGGCTGGCCGGACGGAGTCGGCGTCGACGAGGAGCTGCTCTCGGAGGTGGAAGCGTTGCGGCTCGTCGTCGAGCTCGGCCGCCAGGCGCGAGCGTCGTCGGGGCTGAAGCTGCGGCAGCCGCTTCGCCGGCTCGTCGTGCAGGGCGCCGAGCTACCGGAGCGTTACCTCGAGGAGCTGCGCGACGAGCTGCGCGTCAAGGAGGTCGAGTTCGGCGCCGTCGAGGCGACGGACGTGCGGCTGAAGCCGAACCTGCCGGTGCTCGGCCCGAAGCTCGGGGCGGCGCTCGCCGGCGTGCGCCGTGCGCTTCAGGATGGACGGTTCGAGGAGCTCGAGGGCGGCCGTGTCGCCGTCGAGGGGCATGAGCTCGGGCCGGACGAGATCTTCGTCGAAACGGTTGGTCGGGAAGGCTGGGCGATTGCGTCCGAGAACGGCGTCACGGTGGCGGTGGAGACGGCGGTGGACGCGGAGCTCGAGCTCGAGGGCCGCGCCTACGACCTCATCCACGAGCTCAACGGCTTGCGGCGCGACCGCGGACTCGAGCTGACGGACCGTGTGCGCGTCCGCTTGCCCGAGTCGCAGCGCGAGGTCCTCAAGCGCCACGGCGAGTGGGTCGCGCGCGAGGTGCTGGCGACCGAGCTCACTATCGGCGACGGCGGCGAGCCAGAGGTCGAGAAGGCGTAGCGCCGCTTAACGGTTTGTCAACAGCCGGCTGCTTTCATCGCAGGCGATGAGCGGCGCGACGCGAGTCGGCCTTGCTCTCCTCGGGGCCGGGGTGGTGCTCGTCGTTCTCGGCGACGCGTGCTGCGGGCCACGCCGCTGGGCCTCAACGTCCCGCTCTGGACAGCGGTTTTCGCGGCGGTCGCGCTCGCGCTCGACCGCTGGCGTCGCTCTCGGCCCGACCGGCGCCGTGAGTGGCTGCTCGTGGTCGTGCTCGTCTTCGCGAGCCTGCTCGCGTGGCGCGACTCACCGTGGCTCATGGTGCTCGACCTCGCGGGCATCTTCGCAGCGCTCAGCCTCGCGCTCGTCCGCGTGCCGGCGTTCCGCCTGCGGCGGACGGATCTGTCCGAGCTGACGGACGGCGTCGTCTCAACGTCGGCGGCGCGCTCGGCGGCGCGGCGCTGACGCTCTTCGAGGACATCCGCTGGCGTGAGGTCTCGCGCGGCGGCCACACCGCGCACGTGGCCGCGGCGACGCGCGGAATCGCGCTCGCGCTGCCGTTGCTGCTCGTCTTCGGCGGTCTGTTCGTCGCCGCTGATGCGGCGTTCGAGGATCTCGTCGCCGGGCTGGCGCCGTCAGATGCGGCAGGGTTGCTCGGACATCTGGCGCTAGCCGTCCTCTTCGCGTGGCTTTCCGTCGGACTGCTGCGCGAGTTCGTGCGGCCGGCTGCCGAGGCGCTGCCGGTCAGGGCGCCGCGTGAGCGGCGTCCGCTCGGGCCGGTCGAGGTCGGACTGGTGCTTGTGCTAGTCGACCTGCTGTTTCTCGCCTTCGTGCTCGTGCAGCTGCGCTACCTGTTCGGCGGTGCGGGCCGGATCGAGAGCGAGATCGGCCTCACCTACGCTGAGTACGCGCGGCGTGGATTCTTCGAGCTGGTCATTGCCGCCGCCCTCGTGCTGCCGCTCCTGCTCCTCGCCGACTGGGCGCTGCGCGGTGAGGAGCGGCGCCGCGCGCTCGCGTTCCAGGTGCCGGCCGGCGTGCTCGTTGTGCTCGTCTTCGTAGTGATGGCGTCGGCGCTCGAGCGGATGCGCCTCTACCAGGACGCGTACGGGCTGACGGAGCTGCGCGTCTACGCGACGGGGCTCATGGTCTGGCTGGCGGCCGTGCTGGCGTGGGCGGCGGGAACCGTGTTGCGCGGCCGCCGCCGGGCCTTCGCGGCGGGGGCGCTCGCGGCTGCGTTCGCCGCGGTTCTCGGGCTGAACGCGGTCAATCCGGATGCGCTGATCGCACGCATCAACGTCGAGCGGGCGGTCGATGGCCGGTCGGCGCTCGACGCGGCCTACCTGGCGGAGTTGAGCGACGATGCGGTTCCGGCGCTGGTCGACGCCCTGCCACGGATAAGCCCGGACGCGCAGCGGGTCATCGCTGCCGAGCTTCTCTCCCGAAACTCCGGTGGCGACTGGCGGACTTGGAACTACGCGCGCGTCCGTGCGCTCGATGCGGTGACGGGGCGCCGCGCGGAGCTCGACCGACTGGCCTACGGCCCGTAGGCGGCGCGGTCAGCCGTCCTCCGCTACATCCCGCTCAACCCGGTGCGCGCGGGCGCGTGCCTCCACCCGCTCGACTGGCCGTGGAGCAGCTACGCGGCGACCGTGGGCCTCGAGGCGAAGCCCGGCTGGCTGGACGGAGACGAGCTCGTTGCTCTGTTCGGAGGTGACCAGAACGGCCGCACGCGCCTGCGAGCGTTCGTCGAAGACGCCCTCGAGCGCGTGGCCTAGCGCTGCCCCTCGGCGAGCTGGAGCTCGCGGCGCAGCTCCACCGGCAAACGGAACGTGACGTCCTCGTCCACCATCGCGAACGGCTCGACAACCGCACCGCGCTCGCGGAACCAACTGCACACCCGCTCCACCAGCTTCTCCGGCGCCGAGGCGCCGGACGTCACGCCCACGGTCGTCACGCCGCCCACCCACGCCTCCTGGATCGCGCTCTCGTCCTCGATCAGCTCCGCCGCCACCCCGTTGGCGCGCGCTACCTCAACCAGTCGGTTCGAGTTCGACGAGTTGCGCGACCCGATCACGAGCAGGAGGTCGATCTCCGGCAGCATCTCCTTGACCGCCCACTGCCTGTTGGAGGTCGCGTAGCAGATGTCCTCCTTCTTCGGCGCGTGGACCTGCGGGAAGCGGCGGCGCACTGCGCTCACGATCTCCCCCGTCTCTTCCACGGAAAGCGTCGTCTGCGTGATGTAGGCGACCTTCGCGTCGGCCGGGAGCTCGAGTGCGTCCACGTCTGCAACCGACTGCACGAGCACGGTGGCCTCGGGAGCCTCGCCCATCGTGCCGACGACCTCCTCGTGCCCCGCGTGGCCGACCAGCAGGATCGTGTAGCCCTGGGCCGCGTAACGGCGAGCTTCGACGTGAACCTTCGTGACGAGCGGGCACGTGGCGTCGATCGTGTTCAACCGCCGCGCCGCCGCGTTCGCGTACACGGGGGGCGCAACGCCGTGTGCGGAAAGAACGACGGTCTCGCCCTCGGGCACTTCGGTCTCCTCGTCGACGAACACGGCGCCGCGCCCCTCGAGCTCGCGCACCACGTGCGCGTTGTGAACGATCTGCTTGCGCACGTAGACGGGGGGCCCGTAGAGCTCGAGCGCGCGCTCGACCGTCTCGACGGCTCGTTCCACACCGGCGCAGTAACCTCGAGGGGAGGCGAGCAGAACGCGCTTGACCACGCAGCCAGTGTAGTCCCGCCCCTGGCCTCCCTATCATCAGAGAAACGCTCGTCCAAGACGTCACATGATCATGCTTCGGCTCGCCCTCGCGGTCTCCGCGGCCACGGAAGTGGTCGCCGGCGCAGCCTTGATCGGCGCCGTGCTGTTGCTGGCGCTGTGGCTGCGCGAGCGCTGTGCATCCCACGCCCGCGAGGTCCGGCGCACGAAGGAGATCGACCGCGAGCTCGGCGCGGTCGCAGAGCTGTCGGCGCGGCTCGCTCGTGCTGACGACGTCGAGTCCATCGCGCGGCTCCTGATCGACGAGGTCGTCGGCCTGTTGCGCGTCGACTTCGCCGCCGTGGCCCTCATCTGCGAGGACGGCACCGAGGCGCATGGGCTGGTCGCGCGGGGCGCCGACGACGTCGGCGAATGGTGGCCCAGCGTCCGCTTCGACCTCGTGGACGAGCCGTCGCTGACCGCGGCGGCCGTGGCCGAGGGCATTCCCGTACAGAGCGCCGACGTGGCGACGGATCCGAAAACGAATCGCCGTCTCGCCGAGCGGGTCGGCGCCAAGAGCGCCGTATTCGTCCCCGTGAAGGCGCAGGAGCACGTGGAGGCCGTGCTCATCTGCGCGACCACGCAGCGGCACCGCGTCTTCGGCGGCGAGGAGCTCGCGCTCCTTCAGGCGCTCGCTGCCGAGGCTGCCCTCGCGCTCGGACGCACGCGCTCCGCGGCGGCGCTGGAGGAGGCGCTGGAGCGCGAGCGGCTTGTCGCCCGCATCGGCCGGCGCGTCCGCTCGGAACTGGACGTGGGGGCCCTCCTGCGCGTCGCCGTGGAGGAGCTGGCCCGCGAGATCGGGGTCACGCGCGCATTCATCCGGCTCGGCGAAGGCGGCGGTGACGCGCCCGTGCTTGCCGAGTGGGACGCGCCCGGGGCCGGGCCCGTCGGCGACACGACGCGCTTGCCCGCCCTCAATCTCGCCGCCCGCGACCGCCGCACGGTCGCTGTCGAGGACATCGAGACTGCACGAGAGCTTCAGGACGAGAGCCTGGGGAGCGTCGACGTTCTCCGCGAGCTGGGCGTGCGCGCCGTCCTCGCGACACCGATCGTCGTGTTCGACCGGACGATCGGCGTCTTCGGGCTGCACCGAGGCGAGCCCGGTGCGTGGACGGCGGGCGAGGTCGCGCTCGCCGAGGCGGTCGCGCGCGAGGCGGGGCTGGCGATACACACAGCCCGCCTGTTGGAGGAAAACCGGCTGCGCGCCGAGCAGCAGGCCGGGCTCTTGCACGCCGCCCAGGTCGTCACCCGCGAGTTGCGCGTGGAGACGGTGCTGGAACGGCTCGTCGTTGAGCTCGCGCAGCTCCTCGATGCGGAGGCGGCCGATCTGTTCGTGGTAGACGCCCAGCGCGACGTGTTGCGCTGCGTAGCGGCCCACGGCTTCGACGTGGACGTCGTGGGTTACGAGCTCGAGTCTGGGCTCGGCCTGGCTGGTCGCGTGCTGGAGGTAGGCGGGACCGTGCGCGCGGACGAGTACGAGGCCCTCGAGATCCCCGTTCCGCATCCCACGTACCGCGGGTTCAGCGCGGCGATGGCCTCGCTGCTCGTCTGGTCGGGCGAGCGCCGCGGCGTGCTCGGGGTCGGGTCGCGGACGCCGGGCCGGCGCTTCACCGAGTCCGACGCCCAGATCCTGGAGACCTTCGCGGGTCTGGCCGCCCTCGCTCTCGGCAACGCGGAGGCCTTCGAGCGCAGCGAGCGCCAGGCTCGCGTAGAGCGGGGTTTCTACCGCGTGGCGGCGCTTCTGGGCGAGCCGGTCTCGCTCGACCGGACGTTCGATGCGCTGGCGCACGCGGCGTGCGAGGCGTTCGGCGCGGACACCGCCTTCGTGCTCACGCCGGGGACGGGTGGGCTCGAGCCCGCGGGCGGGCACGGCGGCGATCGGGACGAGGCCAGGGCCCTCGCCACCGCGCTCGCAGGCACGGAGGCGGTGGAGAACGCCGTGCGCTCGCGCCGCCTGCTGGCATCAGGGAACGTTGCCGACGATGCTCGCTTCCCCGACGGCTTCCGCGAGCTCGCCCGGCGGCGCGGCGACCACTCGCTGCTGACCATCCCGGTCGAGCTTCCGCGCCGCGACGCGGCCGGCGTGGCGCTCGTGCTCTTTCGCGAGCCCCACACGTTCACCGACGCGGATCTCGAGCTCGCCGGCCACCTGGGCGGCGCCGCCCGCGGCGCCCTCGAGCGCGCTGAGCTCTACGAGCGGGAGCGCACGTCGCGCGCGCTCGCGCAGCAGCTCGCGAGCAGGGGGAGCCTGCTCGCGGCCGAGCGCGACCCGCAGGCCGTGCTCGACGAGCTCGCCGAGCAGGGGCCGCCGCTGCTCGGCGCCCAGGCGGCGGTCATCCGGCTCCTCGACGGGGACGAGCTCGTGGCGGCGGCCGCCTCCGGCGAGGGCGCCGCCACACTGGGAGCACGGAGCGCGCTCGCGGGGACGCCCAGCGGCGACGTCGTGCACACGCGCCTGCCCGTCGCCGTCGCGGACGCGGCGGCCGAGGGCCTCACGCCGGACGACGATCCGATGCTCGGAGCGGGTTATCGCGCTTACCTCGGCGTCCCGCTCTTCGCCGCGGAGCGCGAGCTGCGCGGCGCGCTCGCCATCTACAGCCGCGAGCCGCGCGACTGGCGCGAGGAGGAGGTCGAGGCGCTGGAGGCCCTGGCCGCCGCTGCTGCGGCCGTGCTGGGCAACGCCGAGCTGTACCAGCAAGTGGCCCTCCAGAAGGATCGCAGCGACGCGATCCTCGCCAACGTCGCCGACGGCATCGTCGCGGTCGACCACGACGACGTCGTCGTGCTCTGGAACCGTGCCGCGGAGCAGATCACGGGCGTGCCGCAGCTCGAGGCCCTCGGCCGGCCGCTCGCGCGGGTGCTGCAACGCGACCTCGGCCCGCCGGGCGAGGCCGAGCGTCTCGTGCCGATCCGTCGCGGCGCCGAGCAGGTCTGGCTCTCGATCAGCGAGGCCATCATGCGTGATCCCGCCGGCGAGGTGGCCGGCCGCGTCTACGCGTTCAGAGACGTCTCGTCGGAGCGCATGGTCGAGCAGATGAAGTCCACGTTCGTGTCCACCGTCTCCCAGGAGCTGCGCCGGCCACTGACCTCGATCTACGGCTTCGCCGAGACGCTGCTGCGGCGCGACGTGCAATTCAACGAGGAGGATCGCCGCTCGTTCCTCGGCTACATCGCCTCGGAGGCCGAGCGGCTGACGGCGATCGTCGACCAGCTCCTCTCCGTCGCCCGGCTCGAGGCCGGTGACCTGAAGGTCGAGCTGACTCCGACGGACGTCCGCACCGTGGTCGCGGAGGTCGTCCACGCGATCGAGGCGTCGGGCAACGCGAACGGCCACCGCTTCGTCGTCGAGCTGCCCGAGGAGCCACTCGACGCATCGGTTGACCCGGACAAGCTGCGCCAGATCATCGACGCGCTCGTGGGGAACGCGGTCAAGTACTCGCCGGGCGGCGGAACGGTGACCGTAGCGGCTCTGCGTCGAAGCGACGCCGTCGAGGTGCGGGTCGCCGACGAGGGCGTCGGCATCCCCACCGACGAACAGGAGCGGATCTTCAGCAAATTCTACCGCACCGACACGTCGCGCAGCGGTGGTGGGACAGGCCTTGGCCTCTTCATCGCCCAGGGTCTCGTCAGCGCCATGGGCGGGCGGATCTGGATCGATTCCGAGACGGGCCAGGGCGCCACGTTCGTATTTGAGCTGCCCGTGGCGCGCGGACGGTCGCCAGTCACCGCGGAGTGAGATTCCCGGCCTGGCGGGTATAACGAGCGGATGGCGACGGTGCTCGTCATAGACGACGAGGCGGCGATCCGCCTGCTCTGCCGCGTGAACCTCGAGGCGGAGGGCATCCGCGTACTCGAGGCTTCCGACGGGAACGACGGGCTCGCGCAGGCGCGGGGGGAGCGGCCCGACGTGATCCTCCTCGACGTGATGATGCCGGGCCTCGACGGCTGGGAGGTAGCCGAGGAGCTGGTCACGGACGAGCGCACACGCGACATTCCGATCGTCTTCCTGACGGCGCGCGCCGACTTCCGCGACCGCGAGCGAGGCCTTGAGGCGGGCGGCATCGCCTATCTCACCAAGCCGTTCAACCCCCTGGAGCTGGCGCCCCTGATCGAGGATCTGCTCGCCCGGCTCGGCCGCGGCGAGCGCGCCGAAATGCGCCGAGAGCGCATCGCCGAGCTGCGCGACGTGGTGATGGGCAACGGCGCCCGCAGGCTCCGCGCCGAGGGTCTCGAGGCCTGACGCTTCACGCCCGGGCAGTCTGCGCCAGCAGGATGCCTGCGAGGACGACCGCCCCGCCGGCGAGCTGCGTCGCCGCGAGCGACTCGTCGAGCCAGGCGTAGGCGAAGAGCGTGGCGGCGACGGGCTCCCACATAGCCGCGATGCCTGCCCGGGTGGCCGACAGGTGCCGGAGGGCGGCGACGAGCAGGCCGAACGGCACGATCGTCCCGAGCACGACCATCCAGACCACCAGGAGCCAGACGGGCAGCGTTTGCCCGGCGAGGTTGCCGAGCAGCGAGACGCTATCGTCCACCACGCCGCTCGGGAAGGTCCACCAGGGCTGCGCCGCCGACCAGAAGAGAGCTGCGAAGAGCGAGCCGTAGAGCAGGAGCGAAAGCGCGTCGCGCCGACCAACCTGCTTTTCGGCGAGCAGGATGTAGAACGCGAACGCGGCCGCGGCACCAAGCGCAGCGAGCACGCCGGTGCCGTCCAACGACAGACCGAGCCAGACGTCCACGATCAGCGCCAGGCCGCCGAGCGCGAGCGCGAGCGCCAGCCAGAGACGCCGCCGCACGCGCTCGCCCAGTACGAAGCGGGCCCAAAGCGCTACGAAGAGAGGCGCGAGGTACTGGATCAGCAGCGCGATGCCGATGTCGAGCCGAGCGATCGCGACGAAGTAGAAGACCTGGACGAGCGCGAGGCCGAGCACTCCGAAGACGGCCAGCACCGGCAACTCGCGGACGCTCACCCGCAGCGTGCGCCGGCGCAGGAGCGCGAGCGTGAGCGCGAGGCCGACGAACGCTCCCGTCGAGCGCATCTCGGCGAGGCGCGAGGAGGAGAGGTCCGCCGACGTGAGGATCACCTTCGAGACCGTGCCGTTGACGGCCCACAGCGTCGCGGCCGTGAGCACCATCGCGTAGCCGAGGAGCGGCTGTCTCCGCGCCGGTGTAGGTTCGCGCGGGAAGTCGGGCGGCCGCACCACGACGGCGACGCTAACAGCGCGGCTGCTGGGCTAAGTGGCCCTAGTCTGGCTTTGCTGCTCGCACCTCGGAAGCGGGCAGCATTCCCTGAATGGGCACTACACTGGCTCGTCCGGGGTGTAGCTCAGCCTGGTCAGAGCGCCGCGTTTGGGACGCGGAGGTTCGCCGGTTCGAATCCGGCCGCCCCGATAGACCGCGCCGTCCGAGGCTGCGGCAAGACTGGCTGCGAGCCCGGGCGTTGCCCCTTTCCCCGCCCGGGCGATCCTGGGCGTGGGGGCGCCGCAGCCTCGCGCCCAGCTCTCCCCGCGCCCCGGCCGAACCACTTGCCGGGGCGCGCCTTTGAGCGCCTCCGACCGGCCCGCAGCGGGCCGGTCGGAGGCGCGAGAGGGACGGAGAGCCTCATGGAGAGAGGCACGCCGGGCGACTTCTATCTCCCCCGAAGAGCCGCCCGGCATCTAGACAGATGCCGCTGGCGAAGCAGTCTTGCGGTCAGGCGTGCGGGTCGCGTTCCTGCTCGGCGAGGAAGCGGAAGAAGAACCAGGCGAAGGCCGCGAAGAAGACGATGGCCTGCTCGCCGGCCATCGTCACGCCCGCGATTTGCTGATCCGTCAGCGGCGACAGTCCCCAGAGTCCCGAGCCGTCGTAGTAGTCGTAGATCGAGTCCGGCAGCAGGGCGAGGAGGAGTCCGAGCGGGCTGGCGAGCACGAAGGCCGCGAAGAGGTAGCTCGCGCGTCCGCCCGGGCTGAGGCGGTGCGGCGCGTTCTGGAGCACGGGCCACCAGACCAGGCAACCGGCAGCGACGTACGATGTGTGCTCGAGGTGCAGCAGCGAATCGGGGCGGCGTAGAGCGGCGTCGTAGGCGGCAGGGACGTGCCAGGCGAAGTAGGTGGCGAGCCAGAGCGCGAGCGCGGCGGGGGGCCAGGTCAGGACGCGGACGACCGGGCTGCGGCCGAGCGCCGCGGCGGCCGCCGGCGTCACGCCGAGCACGAGCAGGGCGGGCGCCCACTCGGCGAGCACGACGTTCTGAAGCAGGTGCATCGAGAGCAGGTGGAAGGAGAGTGCGTGCAGCGGCGTTACCTCGGTGGCGGCGAGGAGCGCTACGGCTGCTGCGAAGGCTGCGATGCGGGAGGGGGAGCGGGGAAAGCGCCGCGCCGAGGCGGCGTAGACGCCGGCCAGCACGGTGAGTCCGAGCAGGGCTTCGGCGTTCAGGGACCACGCGTACGGATCCGGTCGCACGCGGCTACGCTAGACCGGCTGCGGGCGTAGCTCAGTGGTAGAGCAAGAGACTTCCAATCTCTGTGCCGCGGGTTCGATCCCCGCCGCCCGCTCTCTCGCTACGTCCGAGCCTCGCGTTAGTTTACTAAAGTGAAAACAGAGCAGCGGGATACGGCTGTGGTGCTGCGACGCGAGCAGGGGCTGTCTGTACGCGAGATAGCAGCGAGGGTCGACGTCTCGCGATCCACGGCGAGCGTCTGGCTGCGGGGAATCCCGCTAACGGACCACCAACGGACCGCCTTGCTGGAGCGAAACCCGGCCTATAACGGCCAGGCGCGCGGGGCGGCGGTGAACGCTGCGCGAGCGCGAGGGCGTCGGCAGCAATGGCAGGTGGAGGGCCGGGCGCGCGCGAGCGCGACCCGCTTTACGTGGCTGGTTGCATGCTCTACTGGGCGGAAGGATCGCGAGATCGGCGGCAAGTGCGGTTCACAAACTCGGATCCTGCGAAGATGCTGCTGTTCGTCGCGTTCCTCCGTTCGTCGTTCGCTGTCACCGACGACCGCTTTCTGGTGCACCTCTACGCGGACCATGCTGAGCGACAGCGCGAAGTCGAGAATTTTCGCTGTCGATACTGAAACTTCCGAGCGCGAGCCTCTTGAAGACGACCGTCAATGCCTACTCGAGGTATACGTGTCGCAAGCGGCTCAACATGCTCCCTTACGGCACCTGCCGTGTGACCGTGTACAGCACGAAGATCGTGCAAACCATCTACGGCTCGATTCAGGAGTGGGTGGGTTCGAGCGGCCCGAGTGGCTCGGCTAGCGCCGAGCCTCGGGGACTCGGAGCGCGAGCGGCCCGATCGCCCCCGCCGTCGGCTCGAGCTCGCCCGAGCCGAGGCCCTCCGCGATCTCGCGCGCCAGGCTGAGCGCCTCGCTGTCCTGACCGGGGTGGAGCAGGGTGTTGACCGTCGCCGCCACCTGTCCGTCGACGACGATCTCGGCCGCCACGGTGTCCAGCTCGCGGCGGGGGACGTACGGGTCGTCGGGCACCCCGACGCGCACGATCGCCTCGCGGCCGTCGGGGAGCGTTACCGGCTGCTCGGCGGGGTGCGCGTGAAGACTCACCCACGATCAATCCCGGGCCTGGGGCGCCGCTAAACCTCCGCCAGCGGCGTCCGGTGCGGCGGCCATGCTGGCGCCCCGTGATCCCCGAGCGGTTGATCCGCCTTCGTGCGCGCACGGTTCTCGCCGTCTTCGGCATCGCGGTCGCTCTTGCGGTCGTGCTCCAGCTCATCTGGCTCGCCCGCGGGGTCCTCACGTGGATCCTGATCGCACTTTTCTTCGCGCTCGCGCTCAACCCGGCCGTGGACTGGCTCGTGCGTCGGGGCATCCCCCGCAGGGGGTACGCGGTCGCGATCGTCTTCCTCGGCACGCTCGTCGCCCTGGCGACGATCGCGTCCCTGTTCATCCCGACGCTCGTCAGCGAGATCGATGGGTTCCGCGAAGAGCTGCCGGGCTACGTGGAGGACCTCACCGAGGGCCGCGGCCCGCTCGGCCGCCTCGCCAACCGTTATGACCTCGTCGAGCGTGTGCGCACCGCCGTCGAGGGAGGCGGTGCCGGCGGCCTGCTGGGTGTCTCGGGTGTGGCCGTCTCAATCGCCAAGGGAATCGTGATCGCCATCGTCGCCGCGGTGACGATCGCGGTCATGACCTTCTTCATGCTCCTCGAGGGCCCGGCGTGGGTGGAGCGGATCTACTCACTGCTGCCGGAGGGGTCGCGGCCGCGCGCGGAGCGGATCGGCAACCGAATCTACCGGACGGTCGCCGGTTACGTGACCGGAAACCTCTTCATCAGCGTGATCGCGGGCGTCGCCTCGACCGCCGTGCTGCTGATCATGGGGGTGCCGTACGCGGTGGCGCTCGGGCTGCTCGTCGCCATCCTCGACCTCGTACCGCTCGCCGGCGCGACTCTCGCAGCCATCATCGTCTCCGCGGTTGCATTCCTCGCCTCGGTCCCCGCCGGCATCGTGGTCGTGATCTTCTTCTTGGTCTACCAGCAGATCGAGAACCACTTCATCCAGCCGGTCGTGTACAGCCGCACGGTCCAGCTGTCGCCGCTCGCGATCCTGATCTCGGTGCTCATCGGTGCGGAGCTCGCTGGCGTGCTCGGCGCACTCGCCGCCATCCCGGTGGCGGGCACGATCCAGGTGGTGCTGCTCGAATGGCTCTCTGTTCGCCGCGAGCGGGCGCTGACGCCGGATCCCCAGCCCGAGCCGCTGTGACCGCCGCATCCCCTTCGGGGAGAGTCGCGGGGAGGCGAATCCCCCTTTAGGTTGACGCGACTTCCTCCCTTCGTGCCGATGCCATCGGTGTGCGGGGAACGAGGCTCATCATCGCGACCATCGCCCTTGCGGCGGCGGCCGGCGGGCTTGCCGCGGCCGTCGGTGCGGGGAACGACCAGTCGACGCAGCCCTCACTGCGCTGGCACGCTCCAAGCAGGCTTGGCGTCATCGACGACCGGCTCAAGCGCGCTGTCGCGCCGGACACCGCGCGGCCGACCGCTTGGCGCGAGGCCCGCGAGGCTCGTGAGGTAGCGAGCCGGGGCAATGCCTGGCGGACGGCCTCTCGCCCCTCGGTCGGCCAGGGCCAGGCGGCCGCGACTGCGGGAAGCTACGACGCCCAGCTCGTCGATGCGCTCAACGATGTCCGCGACCGCTACGGACTGCCGGC
This sequence comes from Gaiellaceae bacterium, assembly GCA_046262315.1. Lineage (GTDB taxonomy): Bacteria > Actinomycetota > Thermoleophilia > Gaiellales > Gaiellaceae > JACVRM01. The sequence goes on along the minus strand of JBHEMZ010000100.1, from coordinate 4,856 downwards.
GCTGCGTGTGTCCGAGCGCTTGGAGGCGGCCGCGGAGCTGCACTCGCGGAACATGGGTCGCATCGGCTTCTTCGCGCACGAGTCCGCGGACGGCTCTCCCTTCTGGAAGCGCGTGGAGCGCTTCTACGGCCCGCACAGCGCCGACTACTGGGCAGTCGGCGAGAACCTCATCTACGGCTCCCCCTCGCTGAGCGTCGAAGAGGCAGTCCAGGGTTGGATGAACAGCCCTGGGCACCGCGCCAACGTCGTCTCCCGCGATTGGCGCGAGATCGGGCTCAGCTCGGTGCGGCTCGAGTCCGCGCCGGGGGTCTACAAGGGCCAGCAGGTCACGATCGTGACCTGCGACTTCGGCGTTCGACGCTAGCTCGATCTGCCCGGTGCGGGCGGCTACGCTTCGTCTGCGGCGCCCGTAGCTCAGCGGAAGAGCGGCGGCCTTCTAAGCCGCGGGTCGGAGGTTCGAATCCTCCCGGGCGCACCTCACGTCCCTGGCCGGCGACCCCTCCCGGCCGGCGGAGCCGGCCTCCGGGGCCGCCTCGCCACGCGGCCGGCACGATGCTCTCCGAGGCCGTGCCATTCGCACTGTCCTCTCCGGCCTCGCACCGGCAGCGCGGCGCCAGGAACGTGAGGGACACTTCCTAGGGGCTTGACGATTCGATTGGCGAAACGGGTCATTCGTCACGTCTTCTCACATCTCGGGCTGGCCGGCGACCCCTCCCGGCCGGCGGAGCCGGCCTCCGGGGCCGCCTCACCGCGCTGCCGGCACGATGCTCTGCGAGGCGGTGCATCGGCGGCGGATGTGCGTGTAGCGAGGGAACGTTTGCGCACCGTCCCGCGCGGCAATCACTCCTTTCCGCCCGCATTCGAAAGGAGAGCCCATGGCCCGTGTCGAGGAGACCGTCGAGGTCGACGTTCCGGTTCAGACCGCGTACAACCAGTGGACGCAGTTCGAGGACTTCCCGAATTTCATGAGCAATGTCGAGTCCGTCCAGCAGCTCGACGAGACCCACCTGCGCTGGGCCGCGGAGTACGGGGGGAAGCGGCACGAGTGGGAGGCGGAGATCACGGAGCAGGTTCCCGACGAGCGCATCGCCTGGCAGAGCACGGGCGGGGTCACGCAATCCGGTCTGGTCATGTTCGAGCCTGCCGGCGAGAGCGGCACCAAGGTGACCGTGCAGATGGAGTGGGAGCCCGAAAGCATCGTCGAAAAGGCAGGAGCTGCGGTTGGCGCCGACGACCGCTCGGTGAGCGCCGACCTCGGCCGCTTCAAGGAGTTCATCGAGTCGCGCGGCGTGGAGACCGGCGCCTGGCGCGGCTCCGTGTAGTTTCATCGCACGATCTGACACCGAATGGGGGCCGCCTGCGGGCGGCCCTCGATCTATCTTTAGCCCTCACCGCGACGAGGAGGACAATTCATGGAGCAGCGTCTCGCCGAGTTGAAGCATCGCCTCGCAGAGATCGTCGATCTCGGCAAGGCCGCTGCCCTGGCCGGGTGGGACCAGCGCGTGATGATGCCTCCCGCCGGCGCCGCCGTCCGCGCCGAGCAGCTCGGCACGCTGACCCGAATCACGCACGAGCGCTTCACCGACCCCGAGGTCGGCCGGCTGCTCGAGGAGCTGCGCCCGTACCAGGAGAGCCTCCCGTACGACTCCGACGACGGGAGTCTCATCCGCGTGACGCGGCAGGATTTCGAGAAGGCCTTGCGCGTGCCGGGCGAGCTGCGCGTGGAGCTCTCGCGCGCCGCCTCCTTCGGGTACGACGCCTGGGGAGAGGCGCGGGCGACATCGAGCTTCGAGCACCTCCGCCCGCATCTGGAGCGCATCGTCGAGCTGAAGCATCGCTACGTGGAGTGCTTCGCCCCCTACGACGACCCGTACGACCCGCTGCTCGACGACTACGAGCGCGGCATGAAGGCGTCCGAGGTGACCGAGGTCTTCGACGCCCTGAAGCCTGAGCTAAAGGGGATCGTCGCGGGCGTCGCGGCGCGCGATCCAGTCGACGCCCGCTTCCTCCAGGGGGCGTTCCCCGCCGCCGACCAGCGTGAGTTTGCACAGACCGTCCTCGACCGCTTCGGCTTCGACCGCGCAGCGATGCGCTTCGACGACACCGCCCATCCGTTCGCGACCTCCATGGGCACGCAGGACATCCGCCTGACGAGCCGCTGGACCGGCCAGGCGCTCGAGGGACTCTTCGGCGCGATGCACGAGTGGGGCCATGGCATCTACGAGCACGGCGTCGACGGCGCGCTCGACCGCACGCCGCTCGCCCGCGGCGTCTCGATGGCGCTCCACGAGTCGCAGAGCCGCCTGTGGGAGAACCTCGTAGGCCGCAGCCGCGCCTTCTGGCAACACTTCTACCCGCAGCTTGTCAAGGTCTTCCCCGAGCCCCTGCGCGGCGTCGACGAGGAGGCTTTCTATCGCGCGGTCAACCGCGTCGAGCCTTCGCTCATCCGCGTGGAGGCCGATCAGGTCACCTACAGCCTCCACATCATCCTCCGCTACGAGCTCGAGCGGGAGCTCTTCTCTGGCTCGCTCGACATCGACGACCTACCGGAGACGTGGAACGCGCGCATGTCCGACTACCTCGGCGTCGACGTGCCGGACGACGCGAGGGGCGTGCTCCAAGACGTGCACTGGGCCGGCGGAGGTTTCGGCTACTTCCCCACGTATGCGCTCGGCAACGTCGTCTCGCTCCAGATCTGGGAGCGTCTCACGGACGACCTGCCCGACCTGGAGAGCCAGTTCGAGCGCGGGGAGTTCGGCACCCTGCGCGAGTGGCTGCGCGAGGGCCTCTACCGTCACGGGCGCAAGTTCACGCCGAAGGAGACGCTGGAGCGCGTCACCGGGGGCGGTCTCGACCCCGGGCCGTACCTGCGCTACCTCCGCCGGAAGGTGGCGGAGATCTACGGCGTGGACGAAACGCCCGCTCCGGCGGCGGTCGCGGCGGTCTAGCCACCCTCGTCTGCGCGGCTCTACGTGCCATGATCGCGCCCGCATGCCGCCGGCCGCCATCCTCGACCTCGACGGCACGCTCGTCGACACGAACTACCACCATGCCGTGGCGTGGTATCGCGCGTTTCGCCAGCACGACGCCGTACTTCCGGTCTGGCGCATCCACCGCCACGTCGGCATGGGAGGCGACCAGCTGATCTCTGCGCTCGTCGACGAGCGCTTCGACGAGCAGCACGGCGACGACGTCCGGGCCGCCGAGAAGGCCCTCTATCTCGCCATGATCGAGGAGATCGAGCCGCTAGAAGGCGCGCGCGAGCTGATGGTCGAGCTGAAGGAGCGCGGCCACGCCGTCGTCCTGGCGAGCTCCGCCAAGCAGGACGAGCTCGACCACTACCTCGACCTGCTCGACGCGCGCGACGTGGCCGACGACTGGACGAGCTCGGCCGACGTCGAGGCGACGAAACCGGAGCCAGATCTCGTGCTCGCGGCGCTGGAGAAGGCGGGCGGGGGAGCGGCGGTCATGGTCGGCGACACGACGTGGGACTGCGAGGCCGCGCAGCGCGCGGGGCTGGAGACGATCACGGTGATGACCGGCGGCTTCTCGGAACAGGAGCTGCGTGACGCCGGCGCGGTGGCGGTCTTCGAGTCGCTTCCGGAACTCCGCGCGAGCCTGGACGAGACGCCGCTCGGCCGCTAGAGCTCGGACAGGATCTCGTCGAGCCGCTCCCAGCGCTCGTCGGTGCCCTTTCGCAGTCCGGCGAGCCAGCCGAGGACGAGTCTGTCGCCGTATGCCTTGATCCCGATCAACTCACCGTCCTCCGACGGCGGAGGCTCTCGAGGCCCACGATTCCGACCACGAGTAGACAGGACCACCGCACGCGCGTTTCCTACCCAAGCCTCGAGTGGTCCAAGCAGCGAGTCCCTGGCGGTCCGCCGATCGGGCGCGCGAGTGAACCTTTCGACACAGTCTCGTGACCCACCCATGCGCCCGCCGCCCATAGCCTAGAACCGGAGGGAGGCCCGCGGCCGGCCCCGCGGGAGTGGGGCATGGCTAGAAGAGCCGCGTCCAGGCAAGGTGTGGCCCCAGGGTCGCCGCCCTGCCGGACGGTGGTTGAAACGAGGCTATCCTTGGTCTCGCCGCGGTGGCGGTAGCTCAGTTGGTAGAGCCCCTGGTTGTGGTCCAGGTGGTCGTGGGTTCGAGTCCCATCAGCCACCCTCAACCGCGCTCGATCCGACGCTAGTGGGCGCTACCCTCCTGCGCACGGCCCCGTAGCTCAGCGGATAGAGCGACGGACTTCGAATCCGTGCGCGGAGGTTCGACTCCTCCCGGGGCCACGTAGCTACTCCGCCGGCAGCGCCCTCCCGCACCTGGGGCAGACCCATTCGGTCACGGGTTCGCCACGGCTGCCACTGCGGCCTGGGCGCGCCTGCTGGCCGGCCCAGCGGGGGCGGAGGCGCATTGGCCCATGCTCGTTAGGGCATTCCGGCGGTTCCTGCTCGGGTGCCTCTTCCGGGGTATCAGCCATCTGCACGAATCCTACGGCTATGCCTTTCGCCCGCTATCTGCTTCCATGAGGGGGGATGGCCGGTTTCCTAGCAACCGTGCTGATCTGCGACGACGAGCCGTCATTGCGCGAGCTGATTCGAGTCAGCTTGGACGGCCCCTACTCGTTCGCAGAAGCCGACGACGGCGAGCAGTCGCTCGAGCTCGCGCGCCGTCTCCAGCCCGACCTGATCATCCTCGACATGATGATGCCGCGCCGGAACGGCCTCGAGGTGCTGGCAGAGCTGCGGCGTGACGAAGACCTCTCTGAGACGCCCGTCATCGTGCTGACCGCCCAGCCCGCGACGCGCGAGGACGCGTTGCGCAAGGGCGCCGACGTCGTGATGGTCAAGCCCTTCGAGCCC
>JBHEMZ010000099.1:0-6886 GCA_046262315.1 Gaiellaceae bacterium | reverse complement strand
GACCGCCGCGGAGAGCGCGATCACGCCCGCGATGAAGACCAGCATGCCGAAGAGCCCGAGGACCGTGTCCATGCCGTCGTAGACTAGCGTCATGGTCCGAGCCTGCGTGATCGTGCTCGACGCGGTCGGCGCGGGCGCCCTGCCCGACGCGGCCGACTACGGCGACGAAGGCTCCGACACGCTCGGCAACGTCGCCCGCGCCGTCGGGGGGCTCGACCTGCCGAACCTCGAGGCCCTCGGCCTCGGAAACGTCGAGCCGCTCGAGGGCTGCCCGCCCCAGCCGGGTGCGCCCGCGATCGCCGGGCGGCTCCTCGAGCGCTCGAAAGGCAAAGACACCACGAGCGGCCACTGGGAGCTGATGGGCGTGGTCACGCCCCAGGGGATGCCGACGTATCCGCACGGTTTCCCGCACGGCGTGCTGGACCCGTTCATGCACCGCACGGGACGCGGGGTGCTTGGCAACGTCGCCGCATCGGGCACGGAGATCATCCAGGAGCTCGGCGAGCAGCACCAGCAGACCGGCAAGTGGATCGTCTACACGTCGGCTGACTCGGTCTTCCAGATCGCCGCGCACGAGGAGACGATCCCGCTCGAGGAGCTCTACGACGCGTGCCGGACCGCACGCGAGATCCTCACGGGACCGCATGCCGTCGGCCGCGTCATCGCGCGGCCCTTCGAGGGAGAGCCCGGCAGCTACGCGCGCACGCCGAATCGCCACGACTTCTCGCTCGAGCCGCCGCGCCCGAACTACCTCTCGCTCGTCCGCGGCGCGGGGAAGACGGTCTACGGGGTAGGAAAGATCAGCGACATCTTCGCCGACCAGGACATCGACGAGTCGCATCCGACGAAGTCGAACGCTCAGGGGATCGCGCAGACCGAGCGACTACTGCGCGCGGCCGAAGACGGCCTGATCTTCGTCAACCTCGTCGAGACGGACATGCTCTGGGGGCACCGCAACGACCCCGAGAACTTCCATCGCTGCCTCCAGGATTTCGACCGCCGCCTGCCCGACCTGCTCGACGCGCTCCGTTCGGGCGACCTGCTCGTGATCACGTCCGACCATGGGTGCGACCCAACCACCGCCTCGACGGACCATTCCCGCGAGCACGGCCTGCTCCTCGTCTACGCGGAGGGCAGGAACGCCGCCGGCCGCATCCACGAGGGCGAGTTTGCCGACGTGGGAGCCACTGTGAACGCCTGGCTCGGCGGCAAGGCTCCGCCGAAGCGGCTGCCCGGCACGCCGATCCTGACGCCGTGAGCCGCGGGGACCAGGAGGTCGTTCGCCGCGAGTTCGGGACGGACGAGCGATACCGTGCCCGCCGGCTTGACCGCTGGGCCGTGTATCTCGGCCCCGATCCGCGCCAGCACGCCCTGCTCGCGGTGCTGGAGGCGTGTCCCCGGCGCGTGCTCGACGCCGGGGCAGGCGACGGAGAATTCGCCGAGTGGGTGGCCCGCCGCCTGACCTCCGACGTCGTCGCCGTCGACCAGTCCGCCTGGATGGCCGGCCGCGCCGAGGAACGCGGCCTGCCCGCCCGGGTGGCGGAGATCGGCGCGCTCCCCTGCGAGGACGCCGAGTTCGACGTCGTCGTCGCGAACTGGGTGCTGTACTTCCTGGCCGACCTGGACGCCGGTCTCGCCGACCTCGCGCGCGTCCTCCGGCCCGGCGGGCGGCTCGTCGCGCTGACCAATTCGCGCCGGCACCTGGAGGAGCTCTGGGGCGAGCAGCCGATGTCATTCGACGCCGAAAACGGCGCCGCGGCGCTCGAGCGGCAGTTCGCGCGGGTGGAGCGGCGCGACGTCGAGGGATCGGTCGTCTTCCCCACGCGGGAGGCGGTGCGCCGCTATGTGGAGGCCTTCTCGGTGCTGGGGACGAGGCCGGCCGTCGACGTGGACGGGCTCGTCGAGCCCTTCAGGGCGACGACTCGCAACGCCGTCTTCGTCGCGGAGACCCGGTGAGCCTGAACGATCCGGACGTCGTCCGCGCCGAGTACGCCAGCGAGCACGGGCTCGCCGGCCGCAAGGCGGCGTACCGGTACGCGACTGGTCCGGATCCGCGCGAGCTCGCATTCGAGGCGGTGCGCGAGGCGGCGCCCGGCCGCGTGCTCGAGGTGGGCTGCGGCGAAGGCGAGCTCGCAGAGCGCGTCGCCCGCGAGCTTGGGTGCGCGGTCGTCGCGCTCGACCAGTCCGCGCGCATGGTCGAGCTGACGCAGGCGCGCGGCGTCGATGCACGGCTTGGCGACGTCCAGGAACTTCCATTCGCCGACGGGAGCTTCGACTGCGCGGTCGCGGCCTGGATGCTCTACCACGTCCCCGATGTCGACCGGGCTCTCGCGCAGCTGGCGCGCGTCCTGTGTTCCGGTGGCCGCCTCGTCGCCGTGACGAACTCGGCCGGCCATCTCCGCGAGCTGCGCGAGCTCCTCGACGTGGAGCCGATCCCTTCGGCATTCTCGGCCGAGAACGGCGAGGCGCAGCTGGCGGCGAACTTCGCGCGCGTGGAGCGGCGCGACGCCTACGGCTCGATCGACTTCCCGGACCGCGCCGGGGCGCAGGCGTACGTCGACGCCACGTCCGGTCTCAAGTGGGAGGGCCGGCGACTGCCGTCCTTCGACGGCCCGCTGCGTGTCTCGCGCGCGCCGGTCGTCTTCGTCGCGGAGAAGGAATGATCCTCCCCGCCGAGCTGATCGAGCGCAAGCGTGACGGCGAGGAGCTGGCGCCCGAAGAGCTGACGGAGCTGCTGCTCGGGTACGCCGCCGGCGAGGTGCCCGACTACCAGATGAGTGCCTTCTGCATGGCGGTCGTCTTCCGCGGCCTGACCACTGCCGAGACGCTCGCCCTGACCGACGCCATGGTGCGAAGCGGGGAGACGCTCGACCTCCGTGCGGCGCTCGGCCGGAAAGCGGTCGACAAGCACTCGACGGGCGGGGTGGGGGACAAGACGTCCATCGCCGTTGCGCCGATCGTCGCCGCGTGCGGCGTTCCCTTCGCGAAGATGAGCGGCCGTGGCCTCGCGCACACGGGAGGAACGCTGGACAAGCTCGAGTCGATCCCGGGCTTCCGCGTGGAGCTGACGCAGGAGCAGTTTCTCGCCCAGGTGCGCGACGTCGGCCTCGCCATCATCGGCCAGACGGGCGATCTCGTCCCGGCCGACAAACGCCTCTATGCGCTGCGTGACGTGACCGGGACGGTAGACAGCATCCAGCTAATCGCCGCCAGCATCATGTCCAAGAAGATCGCCGCCGGCGCGGAGGCCATCGTCCTCGACGTCAAGGTCGGCGACGGCGCCTTCATGAAGACGCTCGGGAACGCGCGCGCGCTCGCGGAGACGATGGCCGACCTCGGCAGGCGGGCCGGCCGAGAGGTCGTCGCCCTGCTGACGGACATGGAGCAGCCGCTCGGGTACGCCGTGGGCAACGCGCTCGAGATCCGCGAGGCCATCGCAACGCTGCGAGGCGAGGGCCCGCCCGACTTCACCGAGCTCGTGCTCACCGTTTGCGGGCGGCTGCTAGCGCTCTCGGATCTCGGGGTCGACGCGGCCGAAGGTCGCGTCCGGGCCGGGCAGGCGATCGCGGACGGGTCGGCGCTCGACGCATACATGCGCTGGATCCACGCCCAGGGCGGCGACCCCGCGGAATCGGCACTGCCCGAGGCGTCCGTGACGCGCGATGTGCCGGCGCCGCGCAGCGGCTACGTCTCCTCGCTCGGCGCGATCGCGGTCGGACGGGCCGCGCTCGCGCTCGGGGCGGGAAGGCGCACGCAGGACGACAAGATCGATCACGCGGTCGGGATCGTCTGCCTGCGCAAGCGCGGCGACGCGGTGAGGACCGGCGAGACACTGGCCGAGATCCATGCTCGCACAGAGTCCGAGGCCGCCCAGGCCGATGCCGAGGTGTGCGCGGCGTACACGCTGGCCGGCGAGCCACCCGCCGCGCGCGGCATCGTCCTCGCCGTGGTCGACTGACACCGCGCTGGCTGTCGCCGCGCTCGCTGTCGGCAACACGCGCAGGAATTACGCTGCGCGCGTGCCCGAGCTGCCCGAGGTCGAAACAGTCCGGAGGGGAATCGAGCCCGCACTCGTGGGGCGCCGGCTCGAGCGAGTGGCGATTCGCGACGGGCGCCTCGTCGCACCACTCGATGCCGCCGCCGTCGCCGCCGAGCTCGAGGGCGAGCGTGTCGTCGCCGTCGACCGGCGCGGTAAGTACCTGATTGTCCGTTTCGAGACCGGTCGTTCTCTTCTGATCCACTTACGGATGACGGGAAGTCTTCGCCACACAGGGAACGGTGCGGTCCTGAAAGCCGGCCCACACGTGCGCGCTGTTATCGATTTAGACGACGATTCGGACGTCGTCTACCGCGATGTACGGCGCTTCGGCACGTGGCTGCTGCTCGAGCCCGGCGAGGAGGCGCCCTACCTCGCAGTGCGCCTGGGGGAGGAGCCGCTTGCCCGCGCGTTCACCGCCCGGCGGCTCGGGGAGCGTCTGCGCGGTCGCACGGTCGCCGTCAAGGGTGCCCTGCTCGACCAGCGGACCGTTGCCGGACTCGGAAACATTTACGCCGACGAGGCGCTCTGGCGCGCGAGGCTCAGCCCTCTGCGTCCCGCCGGACGCGTGACTCCCGAAGAGGTCCGGCGCCTCCACCGCGCTCTCCGTGATGCACTGCGCCTCGGTATCGAGCGCCAGGGCGCCACGCTTCGCGACTACGCGCGGCCAGGCGGCGAGCGAGGCGCGATGCAGCACGAATTCCGGGTCTACGGCCGTTCCGGGGAGCCGTGTGCGCGCTGTGGGACGTCGATCGCCAAGGCGCGCGTCGCAGGTCGCGGAACCTCGTACTGCCCGCGCTGCCAGCGCTGAACGAAGCGTCAAGGAGGGCTCAGAACGCCGCCCGGATCATCGGGGTTGCAATTTCGGACCCGTCTTGTATCCTCCCGACCAAAGCACCACTGCGGCACGGGGGAGATGGTCAGTGGAAGCGGGGGCGCGGCAGCATGCCGCGGGAGAGGGGCCCATTGGGTTGGGCGTAGCAGACGCGCGAGCGGCGGTCGCCGACTCGCACAACGGCGCGCGCCCGATCGCCGACTCGCACAACGGCGCGCACCCGATCGCCGAGCCTGTCTCCAACCACACGCTCCAGCTGCGCGAACACCGGGCAGAAGGCACGTTGATCCGCCGGCGCGGCTGGCTGGTGCGTCGCATGCTCCTCGGCGCGGACCTGCTCGGCTTGTGCGTCGCTTTCGGCCTGGTGCAGCTGCTTACGGGCGAGCCGACGGCAGACCACATCGCACCGGGCACAGAGTTCTTCATCCTGGTCGGCTCGCTGCCGGTCTGGATCCTGCTCGCGAAACTCCATGGTCTCTACGACCGCGACGAGGAGCGAACCGATCACACGACCGTCGACGACATCGCCGGCGTCTTCCGGCTCGTCACCATCGCCGTCTGGGTGGTGCTGGTGGTCACGTGGCTCACCGACATCGCCAACCCGTCGCCGACGAAGCTCATGCTGTCGTGGGCCTTCGCCTTCGGATCGATCACGTTCTTCCGCGCGCTCGCACGCTCTCTCTGCCGCCGGCAGCTCGCCTACATCCAGAACACGATCATCGTGGGGGCGGGCGAGGTCGGGCAACTCGTAGCGCGGAAGCTGCTGCAGCATCCCGAGTACGGGATCAACCTCGTCGGCTTCGTCGACGCGGAGCCGAAGGAGCGGCGCGACGACCTGGATCACCTCACGATCGTCGGGACCTGCGATGATTTGCCACAACTGATCGAGCTTCTCGACGTGGAGCGCGTGATCATCGCGTTCTCGAACGACTCTCACGAGCGGACGCTCTCGCTGATCCGCTCGCTGAAGGATGCCGACGTTCAGGTCGACATTGTGCCGCGGTTCTTCGAGATCCTCGGCGTGGGGGTGGGCGTCCACACAGTCGAAGGCGTGCCGCTGCTGGGCATGCCAATCCCGCGGCTGTCGCGCTCTGCGCGCCTGCTCAAACGGGGCCTGGACCTGGGGCTCACTGCGGTGGGTCTAACCCTGCTCGCTCCGGTGCTGGCGCTTGTCGCGCTCGCCATCAAGCTCGACTCGCCAGGCCCCGTCTTCTTCCGCCAGGTGCGCATGGGTTGCGGCGACCGGACGTTCCGGATCTTCAAGTTCCGCACCATGGTGGCCGATGCCGACGCCCGGAAGGACGAGGTCGCGCACCTCAACATGAATCTGCACAACGGCGGAGACCCCCGGATGTTCAAGATTCCCCGGGACCCGCGGGCCACGCGCGTGGGCCGCTTCCTTCGCAAGACCTCCCTCGACGAGCTTCCGCAGCTGATCAATGTGTTGCGCGGCGAGATGTCGCTCGTCGGTCCCCGGCCACTCATCTTGGAGGAGGACCAGCACGTGCGAGAATGGGCGCGTGACCGGCTCAACCTGAAGCCCGGCGTCACCGGCCTTTGGCAGGTGCTCGGCCGGAACCACATCCCGTTCGAGGAGATGACGAAGCTCGACTACCTGTACGTCACGAACTGGTCGCTCTGGCAGGACGTGCGCCTCATTCTGCAGACGATCCCGGTCCTTGCGCGAACAGGTCGCTCGTACTAGGCACCCTGCCGGGACGAGGGCTGGCGCGACGGTGTCTTCGAACCTACACTGGGATTTCGACGCGGCTGCCGTTCGGTAGTCGAGAGGTACGAAGGAAGTTGGGGGTGATGGAGAGCGAAAGCGCTCGCGACGACGTCTTGACGTTGCGGGACTACCTGTCGGTAGTCCGGCGCCGCAAATGGACGATCGTCCTGGTCCTGTTCGCCGTGCCGATTGCAGCGGTGGGGTTTTCGCTGCGCCAGGAGCCCCTTTACTCGGCCTCGGCCGACGTCTTCATCAACCGCGACAACCCGGTACTCGTCGTGACGGG
>JBHEMZ010000098.1:0-5048 GCA_046262315.1 Gaiellaceae bacterium | reverse complement strand
GCGCGGGTAGCCGCTCTGAGCTCGATCGTTTGCTGCCCAGTCTCTCTTGCGAGGCGAGGCTCCCGCGGAGACGTGCCTGCAAATAGGTCACGACTCTTCCTGACTGATTGCGGAAAAGCGAAGGCGGCTGCGGAAAACCGGTCAAAGCGTCAGGCTTCGATCCCGGTTGGATCGCGACACACCGCGAGAGGGCGGATTCAAGTGGTGCAAAGCCCGGACCGTCGTCGCAATCCTCGCCGCCAGACCGGCGAGCTACATCTGGCGCCCCTTCAGACTTTGTGAAGCTGCTGTGCCGGCGCACGCCTTAAAGCGGGCTGAAGCCGATTGTGTGGGCACTGCACTAGGAGGTGTCCTGCGTAAGCAACTCCAGTCCACGAATCGACTCGTAGCGACATCGCATCGAACCTTTCGTCGTGTCACCGCCGAGAGGAGAAGCGATGCCGTACTGGATCTCTGACCACGTCCGACGCCCAGAGCTTGCCGGCCTCGGAGAGCGCACCAGCCGCGGCGCGACCGCTGGCCTCGTCTCCGGCCTCGTCTTTCTGATCGCGACGATGGGCTACGTGACGACCAAAGGACTCCCCGCCGTCGCGCCGATGATCGACATCTCGACCATCTTCCACGGGCAGGACGAGCCCGTTCCAAGCCCCGACAACGTCGTCGTCGGGCTCGTTACCCACCTGACGCTCGCAGCGGCCTTCGGCATCGTCTTCGCGCTGCTCGTCTCGGTTCTCCCACGCCGTGCAGGCATCCTCCTGGCGGCCGGCGTCGTCTACGGGCTCCTGCTCTACGTCGTCAACTTCCAGATCCTCGGGCGCACCCTCTTCCCCTGGTTCACGAACCCGAGCGGTCCAGACCAGGGCTTCGAGGTCTTCATCCACGCGGTCTTCGGACTCCTGCTCGTCCCATTCCTGATCGGCGCCGGCGCGGCCGCGACTCGGACCGTAGTCGAGCCCGGGCGCGGTACCGACCGCCCCGAGGCGAGAGAGCGAGTGACCGCCTAGCCGCATGGGCCGACGTGGGGCGAGACGAGCGACATGATCGAGCTCGGTCCGGCGGGGCTTGCGATCGCGTTTGCGGCCGGCTTCGTCTCGTCACGTCGCCCTGCGTCTTGCCGCTCGTGCCGGGATACCTTTCCTTCGTCTCCGGGATCGGCTTCGACGATCTCGGTGCGCGACCCGGGCGCGTCGTCGCGTCGACCGCGGCCTTCGTGGCGGGTTTTGGCTCCATGTTCGTCGCCCTCGGCGCCGGTGTTGCCTGGTTCGGAAACGCCTTGATCGCCAACCGACGACCGCTCGAGATTGCAGCCGGGATCTTCGTCATCCTGGCGGCGAATCGCGATGCTCGGCCTGCCGCTGCCGCGCCTGCTCGCCCAAGAGCGGCGTCTCGAGCTCGCAATCGCACGTCCCCCTGGCGCCTAATGCGCGCTATGCATCAGAAAATGTTGATATAAGACGCTAGATGAGCACTGTCGTGGATGCTTCTCCGTTCAGGCTTCCGTCGGCGCCGCTGGCGAGTGATCTGGTGGCGAAGTACTTCCGCGGGCTCGGTGAGCCGAGCCGGCTGCGAATCCTCGAGCTCCTGCAGAGCGAGGGCGAGCTGAGCGTGGGCGCGCTGGTGGAGCGGCTCGGACTGCCGCAGCCGAAGGTGTCCAATCACCTCGCGTGCTTGCGCTGGTGCGGCTTCATCGAGGCGCGTCGCGAGGGCCGCACGGTCTACAACAGGATCGCCGATCCTCGCGTGGCGGCGATGCTCGAGCTGGCCGAGTCGCTACTGGCCGACAACGCAGAGCACGTCGCCGCCTGCTTCCGGATCGAGCCGAAGCGATGAGACGGCCTCGCGTCGAGATCCTCTACTTCGAGGGCTGCCCGAACCACGAGCCGGCGCGGGCGCTCGTCGAGCGGGTGGCCACACAGCTTCAAATCGAGGCCGAGATTCGACTCGTCGAAGTCGCCGACCCCGACGCGGCCGCCGCGCTGCGCTTCCTCGGCTCCCCGACCCTGCGGGTCAACGGCGTGGACGTCGAGCCCGGTGCGGAGGAGCGGCGTGACTTCGCCCTCTCGTGCCGCATCTACCGGAGCGAGGGCGGCGTCGCCGAGCAGCCGCAGGAGAACTGGGTCCGTGAGGCGCTGATCGAGGCCGCGACGTGAGCGTCGACGCCAAAGCCACCGAGCCAGGCCGGCTGGCGCCGGGCGTGGCCGCGACGCTGGCGGCGGCGGAGATTCCGCTCTCCAAGCTCGGCCCGAACCGCCACGCCCGCCTCGCCCCGGCGGAGCGCGAGCTCTACGTCTGGATCCTGCGTCAGTTCGCAACCGACGGTCGACCCAGCAGCACGCAGATGCTCGCGGCGGCCGCGCGGCTCGCGATCGACGCGGAAGACGCGCTCGAGACGCTCGCCCGCGAAGACCTCGTCCATCGCGGCGCTCACGACGAGATCACCGTCGCCTACCCGTTCTCGGGTCGTCCGACCGCACACCGCGTTCGCTTCCCCGGCGGGCACCTGGTGGAGGCGATGTGCGCGATCGACGCCCTCGGCGTCGCGTCGATGTTCGGTGAGCCGATCGAGATCGAGTCGCGCGACCCCGTCAGCCGGGCCGAGATCCGCGCGCGGGTCGCCCCAGACGGAGACGCGGAGTGGTGGCCCGGGTCGGCAGTCGTCGTCACAGGCGCGATCCGTCATCAGGGCGACGCGTGCTGCGGCTGCTGCCCGGTAGTGAACTTCTTTGCCTCTTCGGCTAACGCGGAGCACTGGCTCGCCGAGCATCCGGAGGTTCGGGGCAACGTGATCTCGATCCGCGATGCGGCCGCCGCCGGACGGGCCGTCTTCAGCGACGTTCTGAGCGAGAGCTGATGCCAACGCCGATCGACCGTCACGAGCTGCAGCGGCTGCTCACCGAGGAAAACGCGCAGCTGGTCGAGGTGCTGCCTGCCGCCGAGTACGAGAACGAACACCTGCCGGACGCGATCAACCTCCCGCTCAAAGAACTCGACCGCGAGACAACACGCCAGCTCAACCGCAGCAGACCGGTCGCCGCCTACTGCCACGACTACCAGTGAGACATGAGCCCGCGAGCCGCGTCGCGGCTCGAGAGCATCGGCTTCGAGCAGGTCTACGACTACGTCGCCGGCAAGGCCGACTGGGGTAGCGCCGGACTCCCGCTCGAAGGCGCGGAGGGAAGCGAGACACGAGCGGGAGCGCACGTCCGTACCGACGTCCCGACCTGCCGACCGCACGACCAGCTGCGCGAGGTGTGCGAGCGCCTAGACGAGACCGGCTGGGACACCTGCTTCGTCGTCGACGAGCACCGTGTCGTCCTGGGTAGGCTCGGGCGGCGTGCGATCCGCGGCCGGGAGAACGTCACGGCTGAGCAGGCGATGACGCTCGGTCCAAGCACGATCCGCCCGAGCGCCCGCCTTCGCGACGTGGTGGAGCGGATGCAAAGGCAGAAGCTGGCGACTCTTCCGGTCACGACTTCTGACGGCCGGCTGGTCGGCCTGCTGACCCTGCAAGACGCCGAGCAAGCCCGCCGAGAGCTCGGCGATTAACGCGGGAGACGCGGGCGGAGCCGATCAGTGCCGCAGCCGCACAATTACGCACCCATGGCACGGAGCGCGCGCGCCGGACTGGCGTAGTCGCGCATCGCAACGATCTTCCCATCGCTCAAGGTGAGGACCTGCGCCCAGCTCACGCGCGAGCCGTCGGGCGAGCGCCAGGAGTAGGCGACAGCCACCCGCTCGCCGGCTTCGCGCACATCTTCCAACTTCCAGTCGGCGGCCCCGTGCCGCCTGTGCCATTTGATTCCTGCGGTGAGTACCTCACGGGCCTCATCAGGACCGTGTCAAGAGGGAGGTGGACGCCAGAAACGGAAGCCACGCCGTCGCCCGCGCCACTCCATCTCCTCGTCCATGAGCGAGACGAGCGGGTCGACATCGCCATCACCCAGAGCGTCGTAGGCCGCGCGAATCGGCTCGATCGCCACGACCTCAGTCTACGCCGCGCCTGGTGTGCCGCTCGCAACTCTCAGCGCCAGCCGCCTACGCGCCACGCCTCATTGCCTGTTTCACAAACAGACAACCCGCTACGGCTTCAGCCGCCACCCGCGCGCGAGCAGCGCGCTCGCCGCCGCGAAGAGCGCGAGCGCGACGAGCGCCGTCACGACGAGCGACAACCAGAGCGGCGACTCGTGGAAGCCCGTGAAACCAGCCCTCGTCGCGTCGACCAAGTAGTAGAGAGGATCGAATCTCGTCAGCGTCTCCCACGGCTCGGACAGGGTCCGCGCCGAGTAGAAGACGCCTCCGACGAGCGCGAGCGGCGTAATGACGATGCTCGCAATGAACGAGTGCTGGTCGAACGTCTCCGCCCAGACACCGGTGATCACGCCAACCGCCGAGAAGACGAGTCCCGTGAGCCCGAGCGAAACGAGCGCGACCGCCGGCCGCTCGATCCCGTCGGCGAAGGGCCAGGCGAGCGCGAACACGGCGAGCGCGGCCGCCAAGCCGCGCACAAGCCCGCCGGCCATGTAGGCGAGCGCAAGCTGCCACGGCCGAAGCGGACTCGTGAGCACGTCTTCGATGTAGCCCTCGCTCTTCGCCTGAAAGAGACTCGTGGAGTTGTTGCCGAACGTCTGCGAGGCGACGGCCATGACCAGGAGACCCGGCAGGATGAACTCGACATAGGGGGTGCCCTCGATCTCCCGGATGCGCTCGCCGAGCGCGCCGCCGAAGACCGCGAGGAAGAGCATGGCGGTCAGCACCGGCGGAAGAATCGTCTGCGTCCAGAGCGAGAGGACGCGGCGGACCTCGCGGCCGGCGAGCGCGACCGTTCCGCGGCGCTGGGCCACGCGCAGCTCGACGGTGCTCATGCCCGCATCGCCTCGAGGTAGGCGTCCTCGAGCCGCTCGCCGCCGTAGCGGTCGACGAGCTCAGCTGGCGTCCCTTCGGCGACGATCCTGCCTGCGCGGATGAGCGCGACCCGTTCGCAGAGGGCCTCCGCCTCCTCGATGTAGTGCGTGGTCAGGAGAACGGTCAGCCCTTCCTCGCCGTGGAGC
>JBHEMZ010000097.1:0-9066 GCA_046262315.1 Gaiellaceae bacterium | reverse complement strand
GATCCGATCGAGGTATCGCCGGACAACTACCGCCTGCTCCTCGAGGACGGGGACTACCGGATCGTCGAGATGACGCTCCCGGCGGGAACGAGCGATATCGAGCACTCTCACCCGGACGAGATGGTCTACTTCATCAGCGGGAGTAAGGCCCGCATCCATCTTCCCGACGGTGAATCCGTCGAGCTGGAGATACCCGACGGGCACGCGATGAAGCACGAACCCTGGACGCATCGCGTCGAGAACATCGGCGACACCGACATCAAGGCGGTGTTGTTCGAGCGCAAGTAGCTCGGTCGCCTGCAGCGACCGGCGGAAGCCGAAGCGTCAGAGGTCCCCATGGTCTTGGGCGCGCCTGAGAACCGGCTTCTCTCCAAGCGGATGTAGACGGTCCAGGCGTCGCCGTCCGTCTACGTCCCTCACCGTCCGTCTGGGGCGCCCTCGCCCCAGACATGGCGAAGCCCCGCCGGTCCGGGCGGGGCTTCGGGTCCTGCGGGCGTTCTCGGGCCTACCAGGGCTCGACGCAGTCATCCTCCCGGAGCCGCGCGATGAGTTGGTCGTGGTCGCCCTCGGTGAGCCCGCGCTCCCGTTTCCTCAGGCTGGCCGCAGACCCCGCTACGAGACGGATGTATCAAAGCCAGGTAGGCCCGAAGATCGAGGGGAGGGGGGAGGCGAAGCCGGTGGTAGCCGGAACATTTTCCTGAGGCAAAAGGCCTAGAAGCAGGCGTTTCTAGAGTGAAGCCACCATGCCAGCCCCTCCACGCGTGCCGAGAGAAGAGCTACTGCGCCGCATCCAGAAAGCCGACGAGCCGCGGCGGCTTTGTCTCAGGCTGCGAAACGCTATCCGCGAAGGACGGGTAGCCGTGGAGTCGGTCTTTGCGAGGTGCCGCTCGAGCCGCATCTGCTCTTTCAGGTTCGCGAAGACGCTCTCGGCGGCGGTCCGCTCGCGTGAGGGCGTGAGCAGCAGCACCTCGGCGCACGCCATCCGCTCGTTGTAGGCGCGCCCCCAGAGGCCCTTGTTGGCGATCACCGTTTCGCCCGCTTCCACGAGCTCAAGCAACGGCTCGTACTCGTGCACGTTCGCCGGCACGAGCGTGTAGCCGAGCGGGAGCCCGCGCCGGTCGGTGCGCAACACCAGCCGGACGCCCCAGACCCACTCGCTCTTGGAGGCGCAGTAGCCGTAGGCTGCCGCCCCCGCGAAACTCGCTTCGTCGCGCACAACCGGCATAGTTGGCGACCCCAATCAGCGTCCCGTCTGCGAGCCGAGCGCCGCCCGCGTCGAGCAGCCCGGCAAGCCGCTGTTGCACGACCGTGAGCAGCCCCGTCAGGCCGCGCAGCCGCCGGTTGTACTGCGATTGCGAAGGCAAGTCCGGAAACCAGCCCGGCAGACGCCAGGCGACCAAGCCGAGGAACTGCCGGTCGGAGCTGATCCCCATCGCCGCCTGACAGACCGCGAGCGCGACCAGCTCCGCATCGCTCACCTTGGCCGCCGGACCCGGCCGCGCAGGGACCGGATACTCGTCCGCGAACACATACGCTGCAACAACAAGGGCTTCCAGATCGGGCGTCATCTCGAGCCTCCATCTCGAGGGGACACTGACCGGAAGCCCTTCGTCGTCCAGACGCGGGTCCCTACCGAATACGCATCAAGCGTCTAGCGGACGTCCTCGCGCTCGGCTTCGAGATCGACGACGACGTGCGTGATCGGCACGGAGAAGCGCTCGCGCGCCGCTTGCACGATGCCGCGCTCGAGCCAATGCGAACGGCCTTCCGGATGGGTCGAGATGATGATCTCGTCCGGGCCGAAGGTGCGGCACGCGTCCTCCATCGCCTGAAGCGGCTCAGAGTCACCAACCTCGCCCTCCGCCTCCACGCCCGCGGTACGCAGGGCTGCGAGGCTCGCGTCTAGGCGGCGCTGCGCCTCGGCACGGGCGGCATCCTCATCGGAGACCCAGTGCTTGAGCGGCGAGTTGAGCGCCGGGCAGACGACCAGCACACGCTCCTCGTAGCCCTCGGAGCGCCGTCGAATCTCCTCCCGCAGAGCGCCGCCGCCGACCGTCTCGTTCGCAACAACGAGAATGCGCCGGTCGCGTTCAGACCCGCGGTGCACCGACTCGGTGCGACGCGGCGGCTCGGCACGGCTCCGTAACAGCCAGGCCAGCGCGAGCACGCTGAGCGCGATGAACACGCCCAGCCCGACCCACTTGCCGAAGACCAGCGTCGCCACCACGATCGTCCCGAAGTAACCGAGCGTCAGCCAGACGAAGCGGTAGGCCTCTGCTTCGCTTCGAAACGGGTTGGCCATCACATTTCCTAACCGCTAATTGCGCAGCAATTAGAGAATGTAGATCGTCGCGTACACGATGATCCACATTACGTCGACGAAGTGCCAGTAGATGCCCGGGATCTCGACCCCGTGGTGGTGCTCCGCGGTGAAGTGACCCCGGAAGGCGCGCACGGTTGCCATCGTCAGCAGGCTGAGTCCCACGAAGACGTGGGCACCGTGCAGGCCGGTGAGCCCGTAGAAAATCGTCCCGAAAGCCTCGTCGTGCGGCGCGAAGCCGATGCGGGAGTACTCACGCGCCTGCGTGAGCAGGAAGGTCACACCCAGCGCCAGCGTCAGCACGAGCCCGGCCTGAAGGCCCGCGCGGTTGCCGCGCTTGATCGCCTGAAGCGCCCAATGCATGGTAAAGCTCGAGGTCACGAGGATGGCCGTGTTGACGCCGGCCACGAACACGGGCAACTCGAACTCGCCCGGCGGCCAGGCTCCCGTCCCGCCGGCCACGCGCACGAAGAAGTAGGCCGTGAAGAACGAGCCGAAGAGCATCACCTCGGAGGCGATGAAGAGCAGCATTCCGAGCGTCGCCGCATCCACGCGCGAGCTCTGGTGGGCAACCGGCGGGTGGCCCGGAGCGTGGGCGTGGGCCTCCGTGTGCGCGCTCACGCCGCCGCCCCCACTTCCTCCGGCCGGACGACTACGTGCTCGACAGGGATGCCGGTCTCTTTCCGGAGCCGCTCGATCAGGTTGCCGCGGCGCAGCCAGCCCGACCGCTGCTCGGGGAAGGTCGAGACGAGAATCTCGTCCACACGCTCGTCGGCGACCGCCTGGAGCGCGGCCGCGTGCGGATCCGGGTGCGTGACCTGGCCGTGCGCGTCGATGCCCTCGCCGCGCAGGATCGCAAGCGCGCGCCGCAGGCGGCGCTCGGCCTCGGGATGGGCGCCCTGCGTGGGATCGCCCTGCGGGCAGATGATCAGGAAGCTGGCCGGGGACCGCTGCGCGCGCTCACGGATGCGGCTGATCAGCGGATCGCCGACCACGGTCTCGTTCGCCACCACGAGCACGCTCGCGCGCCCCTCCTCGTCCTGCACGTCCACAACCACGTGCTCGACGGGCACGTCGCCCGCCACTGCGCGGACGCGGTCGAGCACGTTGCGGCGTAGCCAGCCGGATTTCTCGAGCGGGTGGGTCGAGAGGATGACTTCGGTCGGCGGCGGCTCGAGCTGCGCAAGCGCATCCCGGACGGCGTCGGCGGGGTCGGACTCGACGACGAGGCCGTGGGCGGCGATCCCGCTCGACTCGCGCAGCCGCTCCAGAGTCCGGTCGAGCCGCCGCCCGGCCGACGCACGGCGCGTGTCCTGGTAGACGACGTAGCCTTGGCGCGGCGCGCTGACGGGACTCAGGACGGTTACTTGAAGCGGGCCCTCGCCGGCGCGACCCTTCACGGCGTCGATTAGCGCCTGACCGCCGACCGTCTCGTTGGCCACAACGAGGAGGTGCCGCATCTCAGGTGCGCACCTCCTCCTCCTCGGCCGCTTGCACCGCGCGGTCCCCGTTCACCAGTGCGTGCCGGGCGCCCGCAACGCCGTACTCGTACGGACTGCCAACCACCTGCGGGATCTCGTCGAAGTTGAAGACGGGCGGCGGCGACGAGACCTGCCACTCGAGCGTCATCGCGCGCCACGGATTCGCCTGGGCGATCGGGCCGCGGGTCCAGCTTACGACCATGTTGTAGACGAAGATGATGAACGAGGCGCCGAGCACGAACGAGGAGATGGAGATGAACAGGTTCCAGGTCTCGAACGCGGGCCCGTGGTCGGCGTAGCGCCGCATCATCCCCTGCGTCCCAGTCAGGTGCATCGGGAAAAAGGTGGCGTTGAAGGAGACGAAGCTGAGCCAGAAGTGGATCTTGGCGAGCCGCTCGTCGTACATGCGACCCGTCATCTTCGGGAACCAGTAGTAGATGCCGGCGAAGATCGTGAACAGCGAGCCGCCGAGCAGCACGTAGTGGATGTGCGCCACGATGAAGTAGGTGTCCGAGACGGCGATATCGATCGGCACGGCGCCAAGGAAGATTCCGGAAAGGCCGCCCACCACGAACATGGATACGAAGCCGAGCGCCCACAACATGGGCGCGCTGAAGTGGATCCGCCCTTCCCACGTCGTCGCCAGCCAGGAGAAGACCTTGATGCCGGTCGGCACGGCGATCAGCAGCGTCGTGATCATCATGGGTATGCGCAGCCAGTCGGCCATGCCGGCCACGAACATGTGATGCGCCCAGACCGAGAATCCGAGCACGAGGATGGCGCACAGCGACAGGGCCATCAGCCGGTAGCCGAAGATGGGCTTGCGCGAGAACACGGAGATCACCTCGGAGACGATCCCGAACCCGGGCAGGATCATGATGTAGACGGCCGGGTGCGAGTAGAACCAGAAGATGTGCTGGTAGCCCAGCACGTACCCGCCTCCCTCCGGGTCGAAGAAGTGCGTGTGCATGATCCGGTCGAACAGCACGAAGAACTGCGAGCCGGCGATGAAGGGCGTGGCGAGCACTACCAGCAGCGAGGTGGTGAAGTTCGCCCACACGAGCAGCGGCATGCGCCAGAAGGTCATTCCCGGCGCGCGCATCGTGATGATGGTGACCAGGAAGTTGAGCGCGGTCATGATCGAGGACGCGCCCGCCCACTGGACGCCCATGTTGAAGAACGTCTGGCCCATCGGGGCCTCGGTCGAAAGCGGGGCGTAGCCCGTCCAGCCGCCCGCGAACGGCCCGCCCGGCGCGAAGAAGCTCGAGATCATCATCACGCCCGCGATCGGCAGCAGCCAGTACGAGAGCGCGTTCAGGCGCGGGAACGCCATGTCCGGCGCGCCGATCATCAGCGGCAGCACGTAGTTCGCCAGGCCCGCGAACGCCGGGATCACGAACAGGAAGATCATCAGCGTGGCGTGCGCGGAGAACAGCCCGTTGTAGGTCTGGGTGTCTACGAACTGCATGCCGTCCTGGGCGAGCTCGGCGCGCACGAGCATCGCGAGTAGGCCCCCGATGAGGAAGAAGACGATCGTCGTCGTCACGTACTGGATGCCGATCACCTTGTGGTCGGTGTTCGCCTTGAAGTAGTCGCGCCACGAGCGGGCGCCGTGGCCCGAGTGATCCTCGGGCTGCGTCGGTCGGCCGATCGCGTAGCGCACCCAGTAGTCGAAGGCGCCGAGCCCCGCGAGGAAGCCGAGCGGTGCGGCGGTCAGCGCGCTGACGGTGATGATCGGCTCCCAGTCGAGCAGAGGGTCGTAGCCGCCGAGGGCGCGCAGCCCGACGATGATGCCGAAGCCGATCGCCGCGAAGGACGCCGTCATCCAGGCCGCGCGGATCCAGCCCCACATGAGCAGGTGGTCGCGCACCGAGCGCGGGCCCTGGCCGGAAGGCGGCCCGGCGTGCAGGTCGTGGTCGGCGGCGATCGAGCTCACGACCCGGCTTCCTTACCCGACTGGGCCAGGTAGCGCACGAGCTGGTCGAGCTGCTCCTCGGAGAGATCGGTGAAAGGCGGCATCACGTTCGGATATCCCGGCTCCACGTATGCACCTGGCTCGGTGATCGACTCCCGGATGAATCCCTCGAGCGGCCGGTTGGCGCGCTCGGCGAGCGCCGGCAGCTTATCCAGGTCGGGTCCGGTCTCCCCGGCGCTGCCCGCCGGCGCGAAGGTGTGGCAGCCCGAGCAGCCGCGCTCCTCGAAGATCGCCTTCGCCGCATCCTCCCGGCCGCCGGCCAGGTCCTGCTTGCGTCTCTCGGCCCAGCGCTCGAACCCGTCACGCGGCATCACCTCGACGAGCTGGAGCATCGCCGCGTGGCCGAGACCGCAGAGCTCGGCGCACTGGATCGTGTACGTACCCGTCTTGGTCGGAGTGATGATGATGCGCGTCACCTCGCCCGGGACGAGGTCCTGCTTCTGGCGGAACTCCGGCACGTAGAAGGAGTGCAGCACGTCGCGCGACTCCATCTCGAGCTGCGCCGCGCGGCCGACCGGCAGGCGCAGGGTGTTCGACGCGAGGTTGTCGTACTCCGGGTACTCGAACTTCCAGGTGAACTGCTGGCCGATCACGTGCACGCGCAGGTAATCCTTCGGGAGATCGCTGTTTCGCGCGAGGGCCACGGTGCTGACCACGGCGATTGCGGTCACGAGCACAGTGGGGACAGCCGTCCAGAGGATTTCGATGCCCGTGTGACCGTGCACGGGAGGGCCGTCCGTGTCGTCGTCGGGCCGGACGCGGAACCTGATCCCCGCGTAGATGCTGATCCCGGCCACGATCGCGAAGACGCCGATGCAAATGGCCGTTACGAACCAAAAGACGAAGTCGATGCTCTCGGCCTCCTTGGAGGCCTGATCGGGCAGCCACGGCACGAAGATCGCGACCGCCGTGACGCCCGCGGCCACGACGAGCGCGATGGCGACGACCCGGAGGGCGGCTCCCCTGCGCACCGGCGCGGAGACTAGCGCGAGCCCCTTCGGCCGCGCGCCAGGAGGTCGTCCGCAATCGTCCGTGGGGGATAGGCGAACTCTCCTGGTAGAGGGGGCCGCCGCCCAGTGCCGAATGTCTGGGCGTTACACGTGCCTCGTGCGCGGGTACAAACCGCCACAAAGGAGGGCTGCATGGGAATCGGAGTGAGCATCTTGTTGGTCGCCGTCGGCGCGATCCTCGCGTTCGCGGTCGACGCAGAGGTCTCGGGCCTCGACGTCCAGACCGTCGGGTGGATCGTCCTGGCGGTCGGCGTGCTTGGTCTGGTCCTCTCGATGATCTTCTGGTCGTCGTGGGGTGGGCCTGGTTACTGGGGACGCCGCCGGACGGCCTATGTCGACGAGGGGCCACCGGGGCCGCCGTATTAGAAGAGATGAAGCCTGAAGTGCGGCGGGACGGTTCGTCGTCCCGCCCGCGCAGGCATAAAGAAGCGATGTCTGCGGTGAAAATCGATGGGGGGGGCAGCAACGAGCGGCTTTCCACCGAGCTGCGCGCTTTCTACGAGCTCGCGCGCGTGGTGGCTGCCGGCCCGTACCACGTCGGCGAGATCCTCGACCGCATCTGCACCGAGGTGCGTACCGGCTTCGGCTTCGACCGCGCGCTCCTCGTCCGCTTCGACGCGGCTGAGCGCACGGTCCATGCGGTCGTCCAGCAGAACATCGACTGGCCGGGCGACCAGTGGCTAGACATGGAGAAGTTCCCCTTCCTCGAGCGGGCGCTCGAGAAGCGCCGAGCCGTATTTGTGCAGGACGCATCGGCGGAGCGCGCCGTGCCCGGCAAGATCATCGAGCGCTTCGGCGTCCGCTCGATCGTGGCCGTACCCCTCGTCGCCGACGAGCGCTGCCTCGGCTTCATCGTCGCGGATCGCCACGGCGGCGCCTTCGAGCTGCCCGAGAGCGACCTCCAGCTCCTCTCGACGCTCGGCTGGGTGGCGGCCGTCTTCGTGGAGAAGGCCGACCAGTACGCAGAGCTCGAGCGCGCACTCGAGGAACTCCGCACCCTCGATCAGGCGAAGAGCGACTTCGTCTCGATCGCGTCACACGAGCTGCGGACGCCGATCGCCGTCGTCCACGGCATCGCCTCGACACTCCACCTGCGTGGCGACGAGCTGCGCGGCGATCAGCTGCACGAGCTGCGCGCGACCATGTTCGAGCAAACGACCCGTCTCGCAGCCCTCGCGCAGGGCTTGCTCGACCTGTCGCGGATCGAGGCCGGCGCCGTCGAGCCGACGGAGGAGCGCTTCCGTCCGCGCGAGCGCTTCGAGACGCTGCTGCCTCAGCTCGTCCCCGACCGCCTCGACGACGTGCACCTGACCGTCGCGCCCGAGCTGGAACTCCGCACCGACCCGCACAGCGTCGAGCGGATCATCGGCAACCTCGTCATAAACGCCCTCCGGTACGGCCTACCGCCGGTCGAGGTGCGCACCGAGACGGACGACCGCTTCCGTCTCGTGGTCGAGGATTGCGGCGAGGGCGTCGATCCAGCCTTCGTGCCGCGGCTCTTCGACCGTTTCTCGCGCGCCGCCCAGCCTCGTCCCGCTACGGGCCCGAAGTCGGGCGGAGCGGGGCTCGGCCTCGCCATCGCGCGCTCTTACGCTCAGGGACTGGGCGGCGACCTCGTCTACGAGCGGGCCTCGCCTTGCGGCGCACGCTTTGCCCTCATCCTGCCGCGCGAGGCAGTGGTTGTTTAGCGCCGCCCAAAGCGCTTGACACTGTGCCGGAGAGCAAGTAGCTTCGCGAAAATTCCGGAATGTTTCGGGCCTTTTCGGGCCTTTAGGGAGGGGGTACCTTGCGTAAGTCGTTTCTTTCGGCGCTGCTCGCGGTCGGCGCGATCATGGTCTTTGCGAGCGGTGCCTCGGCCGGGCTGAACCCCGGCGGCATGCCGAACCTGAACGAGCGCGTCCCGGTGAACTTCGTGTTCGTCGGCTACGAGCCGGGCCAGGTCAACGTGTCCGAGTTCCTGTCGGAGCTGCCGGACGAGTACAAGCCGGTCGTGCGCTCGAGGCTCTGGTACGGCAACGTCGAGGAGCTCGGCATCGACTACACGTACGACTACAACGTCGTGTATGCGAGCACGGGGTACGAGAACCGCTTCTTCGCGAAGCTGAGCTCGCTGGCCGTGCCGGCGCCTCGGACGCTGTGGCAGAACCTCTACAACGACCAGGAGACGAACGTCCTGGACGTCGGCGAGAACCACTTCATCGACGCGCCGAGCGTAGAGAAGTGGCTGGCGACCAACGCTCCGGCCGGTGTCGACACGCGCCGTAACACCGTCTACTTCGT
>JBHEMZ010000096.1:0-6724 GCA_046262315.1 Gaiellaceae bacterium | reverse complement strand
GCGGGAGTCGGTGCTCTGCCTGCTCGAGCGCCAGCCGATCGAAGGCCAGCTCGTGATCGCCGACAAGGGCTTCGCCGGCGCCGAGTTCGAGCAGGCCGTAGCCGCGCTCGGCGCCACCCTCCTGCGCCCCAGCCGAGCGAAGCACGAACGGCCGAGCCCGCCGATCGGACCCATCCGCCAGCGGATCGAGTCGATCGTGCAGAGCTTCAAATACCAGCTCCGGCTCGAACAGCACCTCGCCCGCACCCCCCGCCGGCCTGCTCACCCGCATCGCCGCCCGCGTACTCGCACTCTCGGCCGCGATCCACCTCAACTGGCAACTCGGCCAGCCCAGCCGCACACTCAGCGCCTACGGCCATTAACCGATCAAGCATCTAGACGAGGCCGAGAAACAGCTCGCCGCCCTACGGTGACGCCCGCTGAGTACGCACACGGGCTGCAGTCCTTGCCCGCCCGCATACGATCGTGCTCCCCAGTACTCGATTGGGGGGATACGCAGGAGACGTACGGCTGAGCATTTTTTCGCCGCAGTCCGCCGTCGGGAGCCTGCCGGGTGTCGTCCTGGGACGGACGCTGGAACCGGCTTTACACATTCGCGTGTAGGGCCTCGCCGGGCCAGAAGCGCGGCCGCGCGCCCCAGCAGCCGGGCGGCCTCCTCGGGCGTTCCCACGCGGTGGTAGGCACCCACCTCCTCGAACAGCGGCACGGCCGCCGCAGGCTCGCCGCCTCCAGGGCGAGGATGCCCAGGGCAGCGGTAGCGCGGCTACACCGGCGAGCGCTTGAGCGCCTCGCCTTCGGCGTAGGCAGCCGCGAACGCCTCGTCGCCGAGCTGACCGCGAAGCCGCGCCTCGACCTCGGCCAGGAGCGCCTCGTCGAACCCCTCGTCGGCGATATCCCGTAGCAGCGCGGCAGCGTGGCCGAGTGTGCGGGCGGCACGCTCGGGCTGCGCCCCGACCGCCGCGAGGCCCTGAAGCGCGTGGGCGACGTTCGCAGTGAAGCCGGTCGCCGCGAACGCCTCGTGCGCCAGGGCGAAGCACTCGCGTGCAGGTGCATGCTCACCGAGCCGATAGAGCGCCTGGCCGAGGCCCAGCGCCGCGAAGCCGACTCCTTGATGCAACGGCCCCTCGCGCCGGTGGCGGACGAGCAGCTCCTGGAAGGCGTCGCGAGCAGCCCGCGTCGCCCCCGACTCGAGCGCGACCTGGGCGAGGTTCATCTTGGCCAAGAGGATCTGCGGCTCGTTCTCGGGCATCCGAGCCAGCGCGACGAGCTCGTCTAGGTGCCGCCGGGCGGCGCCGTAGTTCCGTAGCCGCATCTCCGTCACGCCGAGCAGGTTCTGCGCGCCCAGCTCCTCGATCCGCGCCCCAGTTGACCGGGCCACCGCGAGCGCCTCGCTCGCGCGGAGCCGCGCGAGCGAGTACTCCCTCTCGCAGTACGCCATGGCTGCGGCGCCGTTCAGCGCGCGGGCGACGATGCGCCCGTCCACATCACCCCGACGCCCGAGCGCCGCCTCGATCCGGGCTCGGGCCTCGCGAACGGAGCCGCGCGTCCACCAGTACGTCCACAAGGCGCCGACCAGCCGGAGCTCGGTCTCGGCGTCTCCGCGCCCCGCCGCCCAGTCGATCGCCCGCCGGAGGTTGTCGAGTTCACGGTCGGTCGCCGTGAACAGCGTGTGCTCTCCGGCGTTGAATCGCTGCTCGAACTCTTCGGCGAACGTCGCGAAGAACCGCGCGTGTGCCGAGGGCGCCACTGCCGCGGCGCGAGCGTCTTCTTCCAGCCTCTCCACGGCGTACTGGCGTACGGTTTCGAGCAGCCGGTAGCGCATATGGCCGTCGTGCTCCTCGGGGACCACGAGCGAGGCGTCCACGAGCCGGCCGACCTGCTCGAGCGCCCGTTCCTCGTCTCCGGCGAGGCACACGGCGGCGACCGCGTCGAGGGTGAAGCCGCCTGCGAAGACCGAGAGCCGTGCGAGCAGCGCCCGCTCGTCGGGGGCGAGCAGCTCGTAGCTCCAGTCCATCGCCTCGCCGAGGGTGCGATGCCGGGCCGCAGCCAGCCGCCGCCAGGAGACGAGAAAGCGGAAGCGGTCTCCCAGGCGGTCCGCAATCTCCTCGAGCGAGAGCGTCTTGGCCCGGGCGGCGGCCAACTCGATCGCCAGCGGCAAGCCGTCGAGGTCGCGGCAGATCCGGGCCGCGCTCGCAAGAACCCGCGGCTCGTCGCCGAGACGTGGACGCGCTGCCCGAACCCGCGCCAGCAGCAGCCTGACCGCTTCGGAGTCTCGCAGCTCCTCGTCCCCGGCGTCGGGTGCGGGAACCTCGAGCGGCGGAACGGCGTAGTCGATCTCCCCGGGCGCGCCCAGCACGACGCGGCTCGTCGCCATCACGTGGAGGCGCGGACACGCCGGCAGCAGGAGGCCGACGAGCTCGGCGCACGACTCACGGAGGTGCTCGCAGTTGTCGAGCACGAGGAGCAGGTCCGCATCGCGCAGGCGCCCGACGATGAGCTCCGCGACGTCGACGTCGGACTGCTCGCCGACCTGGAGCGCGCTCGCCACTTGACGCGGAACGAGCGCCGGATCGGCGAGCGCGGAAAGATCGACGAAGCAGACGGCGTCGGCGACGTCGGGCAGGAAGCTCCGCGCGACTTCCAGCGCGAGCCGCGTCTTGCCGGCGCCGCCGACGCCCGTCAGCGTGACCAGCCGCTCTTCGCCAAGCAGCCGCCCGACCTGCGCCAGCTCGGACTTGCGCCCCACGAAGCTCGTCAGGGGCGCGGGCAGGTTGTGCCGCTGCTCGGGCGGCCTCGATTCGGGAACGTCGTGGCGCAGGATCGCCTGCTCCAGCTGCCTCAGCTCCTCGCTCGGCTCCAGGCCGAGCTCGTTCCGAAGGATTGCCCTGGCCCGCGTGTACGCCGCCAGCGCATCCGCCTGCCGCCCCGCGCGGTAGAGCGCCAGCATCAGCTGCCGCCAGAAGCGCTCGCGATACGGGTGCTCGGCGACGAGCGCCTCCAGCTCCTCGACGACCTCGGCGCTCGCCCCCAGCGCGAGCTCGGCCTCGAGCCGCTGCTCCAGGCAGCGCAGGCGCAGCTCCTCCAGCCGGCCCGCCTCCCGCCGCAGACGGCCCTCATCGGCCAGGCCCGCGAACGGCGCGCCGCGCCAGAGGGAAAGCGCCTCCGACAACCGCTCCGCCGCTCGACGGTGCGACCTACGCCCCAGCGCCTCCTCGCCCTCACCGAGCAGCCGTGCGAAGCGGACCGCGTCGACCTGCTCGGGCGCCACCTGAACGGCGTAGCCCCCGCCGCCGCCGGCAATCACGTCGCCGCCGAGCACGCGCCGCAGCCGGGAGACGTAGGACCTGAGCGTGGTCTGCGCACCGGCGGGCGGCTCACCCCGCCACAGCTCCTCGGTCAGACGGTCGGCCGACGACGGCCGCCCGGGCTCCAGCAGCAGGAGTGCCAGCAGCGCCCGCTGACGCGCGCCGCCGAGGTGGAGCACGTGCCCGCCGCGCAGCGCCTCGACCGGGCCTAGCACGCGCAGCTCCAGAGTCTCGTGACAGGGAATAGCCATCTGTGCCCGTCCATCGTCCGACGGGAGACGCGCGCGCGCAAGACCCGCGCGACCCCAAGCGCTGTGCTCGTCGATGCCCTCGGCCCCGATGGCCGTCGCGCCTGTCGAGGGACCGGTGCTCTTGCCGTAGGCGCCGCGCCCCTCGCTCTGCCCGAAGACGCCCGCGCCCGTGCTGTTGTTCACGACCCACAGCGTGAGCCCGGATCGCCCTGGTGTCGACGGCCACGAGTCCGAACCGCTTGGGGCGCGGCCAACCCGCGCCCCAAGCGGGCCGGCGCTCAGAACACGATGAGGTAGAACTGCTCGTTGGTCTTCGGCCCCCCGTTGTACGCCGTCGTCACCCAGACCTTGCTCGTCAACCCGATCCCGGACGGTTCGGCGCTGACCACGATGCCCGGGTCGCGCTCGAAGCTCTCATGGTCGTGGGCGGTCACGAGCAGGAACCGATCGCTGACCTCGAAGCCGACGTCGAGGGTGACACTCCCGAGGCCGTGGCTCACGATCGCGATGCCGCAGTCCCCGGTCGTGGCCAGCTGCGGCGGCAGCTGTGAGTTGTAGCACTGTTGGATCTTGTCACTCGTGTTGAAGGGGTTGAACTTCAGCATCGCCTTGACCCAGCCGTTCGTGGCGCGGCTCTGGCTGGCGTTGCCCTCTGCACGGAAGGCGAACCCGTCGGCGGCGCTTTTGCCGACGACGCCCGAGCCGCCGCTTCCCGCCTCGCCGCGGACGCCGTGGCCGGCGCCGGTGACCGTCCCCACGACGCCGGTGCCGTTTGCGACCGACGACGAGAACGAGCCGCCGTTGCCGCCGACCCCACGCACGCCCGAGCCGGAGGCCGAGTCCGACCTTGCAACGACGCCGTCTCTGCCTCCCCGCGCATAGACGCCGTAGCCCCCGGCCGAAAGCGCCGTGAAATACCCGCCGTAGCCGGAGCCGGCCACACCCTCGACGCCCCTACTGAACGATCCCGTCGGGGCCTCGCCACGGACGCCGGTTCCGTCGCCGGCGTTCTTGCCGATCACGCCCACGCCGCCGCTCCCCGCCTCGCCGCGGACGCCGTAGCCCGCGCCGGTGACCGTCCCGAGCGCGCCGATCCCGTTCGGTGCCAGCGAGGCGAAGAAGCCGCCGTAGCCGCCAGTCCCGCGCACGCCCGAGCCGAGGGCGGTGCTCTGCCCCAGGACGCCGTTGCCGGAGCCCGCGTGCGAGCCCCAGACGCCGGACCCGTTGGCGTTCGTGCCGTCGTTGATGCCCCGTACGCCGGCCGAGTCCGCCCCCGCCGCCGTCGCCGCGGCGCGCCCGGTGACGCCGAGCGCACCCGCGCCGGCGCTCGTGTTCCTGCCGTAGAGCATCGTCCCCGCCCGCGCGCCCGCCACCCCCGTGGTCGCGGCGCCTGTCACGTTCTCGTGGCCGAGCAGCATGCTCCCCAGATGGGACGCGGACGCGCCCTGCCCGAGCGCGACGAACAGCGCGATCATCGCGATGATCAGCGAAGGCGAGGGCCTCCGCCGGAAGTGCTTCTTCATGGTTGTCTCCTCTCGCTCGTCATTCCGCTGAGATCCGTCGGCGCATTGACCGTGTTCGAATGGCCGAGCTGAACACTCCGCCGACCCCGGTGCCGGCGACCGCCACCGTGGCAGCCGCCATCACCGCACCGGCGAGGCCCCCGACCATTGAAGAGGTCGTTCTCATCTGCTCGCTCCTTCCGCTCGTGGATGCATGGTTACGCGCGGCCGCTCGGCGCAGCGACCGCAGCGACAGCGCTGCCGCAGATGACCGCGGGCGCCGCGCTGAGGGCGCAGACGATCAGAAACATGGTCAGAGCACGACGACGCATCGAAGACCTCCGATCCTCAGCTCTCTTCCGACCACGGCCACGCCCGCGACGGCCCGAGGACGCTGGCGACCGTGTGCCGCTTCCCATCCCGTACCTCCATGTCCCTGCCGGTACGGGTCCGCAGGCGACGCCGGCTCGTCGCCCGACAGGGTTGACTCGATCCCGCTCATGCTCTGGTCCCCTCCTGCGCTCGCCCGTCGGTCCGTGCCGGGGGCGCGTCTGGGTTGAACATCTCGACGGTCTTGCGCCACGTGCCGTCAGGCTGGTGCTCGTGGACGACCACGTACTTGCCGCGATCGAGCACCGCGCCGCCGTCGGGCGCGTGCAGCCGCAGCGCGTAGAGGCCCACCTCGTAGGCGAGCCCGTTTTGGCGCCCCAGCGCCATCGCGTGCAGCTCGACGTCTGCGATCCCGACGTCGATCCCGGCCTGCCAGAAGGAGGCGATCGCGTCGCGGCCCTCCATGACTTCGGCCGACGGCGGCAGCAGGGTCGCGTCGTGCGTGTAGGCGGCCGATACGGCCACCGCGTCACCGCGTTCCAGCGCGGCGGCGAAAGCGGCTCTCGCCCGGGCGATTCCCTCGCCGCCATGCCCGTTGATCTGTCTAGCCACGCTCGTACGATCGTCCGGGATGGACGTTGCAAAAACGTTGCAACCTGCCCCGAAGCGTCGTGTCTTTCGGCTCGCGACGTCGTTCAACCCGAACGCCGTGCCGGCGCTCACGAATGGCGCCGGGCAGAGAGGTGGCGCGATCGCGTCCGCCTGAGCGCGTGCTACCCCCTACACGACGAACGCGTGCCGCCAGCGCTTCACGATCCGATACTGGGCGTAGACGATCAGCGCCGTCATCAGGAACATGGTCAACGTGGCGGCGGGCCGGATCCATGGTTATCGAGACCGAAGCTTCGCGCCACTTCTTTCAGCTTCGTCTCGTTGTCGTTCGGGTCATAGGAGTACACAAGGTCGCCTACCCGTCCTCACGTCCTATGGGAGAACGCGGAGAGTTCGGACGGCTGAAGCACGAATACGGCCTCGCGCCACTCCGCACGCGCGGCATCGCCCGCGTCCGGCTCCACGCCGACCTCGTAATGCTCGCCCGTCTCGGACAGGCGCTCGCGCGAGCGAGAGCGATTCCGCTCGCCGCATAGACTGCCCGCGAGGTGACTCGCGTCTGGACCGACTTCAAGAAGATGAGTTCTAAGTGACTATCTCAAAAGAGGAACCGCGCCTCTTCGCTCGAAGCAGGGGGGTGTTGCAGTAGTTCGAGCGAAGGGAGGCGCGAGTGCCTCGAGCGAAGAACGATGCAGCAAAGTCGCTGGAGACGATCTGGGAGGTT
>JBHEMZ010000095.1:0-19004 GCA_046262315.1 Gaiellaceae bacterium | reverse complement strand
CTGGAACGAGATCGCCGAGCCGTTCGACTGGCGCTTCACCCGCGACGACCTCGCCGCCCTGCTCGCGCGCATCGCAGCGCACAAGCCTCAGCTCCAGCTGGCCGCGTGACGGTGAGCGAACTTACGGCCGGGAGCACTTAGTCATGGGCCCAGCCGGTGACGAGCCAGCGGCGCCCGAGGAAACGCGCGCCCATCAGCACGAGCCGAACGGCGATCAGCACCACGAGCGCCGCCCAGACGCCAACGAGACCCCAGTCCAGCACCAACGCGGCGACCGCGACGCCCGTCGCCGTGACGCCGGAGACGACCATCGACCACATCAGGTAGCGGCCGTCGCCGGCGCCGATCAGGATGCCGTCAAGCGCGAACACGGCGCCGTTCAGCGGCTGCATGAGCGCGAAGAGCGGCCAGACGGCTTCCGCTCGCTCGCGCACCGCGCCATCATCCGTGAATGCCCTCGGCAGAACTCCGACCACCGCGAGCATGATCGCGGCGAACACGGCGCCGAGCGCCACCGACATGACCACCATGCGCACGCTGGCGGCGAACGCGCCCTCCCCGTCCCCTGCGCCGAGCATGCGCCCGACGATCACCTGGCCCGCGATCGCCACCGAGTCGAGCACGAGGGCGAGGAACCCCCAGAGCTGGATGGCGATCTGGTGCGCTCCCAGCGAGGCGTCGCCGAAGCGCGCCGCGACTGCGCCGGCGGCCACGAACGCCACGTAGAGCGCGCTCGTGCGCACAAAGATGTGCTTGCCGAGCGAGAGCAACCGTCGCATGGCCTCCATTTCGATCGCGAGCGCCCCACGCGCCGCAGGAAGCACCCGCGCCGCGAACGCGAGCCCCATGCCGGCCTGGGCGATCGCGGTTCCCCAGGCCGACCCTGCGATGCCCCAGCCGAAGCCGTACACGAACAGCACCTCGAGCACCACGTTCGCCGCGTTCGCCGCCACGTAGATGACGAGCGGCGTGCGGAGCTCCGAGACGCCGCGCAGCCAGCCCTCCGCACCGCGGGCGAGGAAGGCGAACGGCAGTCCGATCGCCGCGATGTGCGTGTAGGTGACGGCATGGCCGAGCGTCTCGCCGTCCGCGCCCATGCCGCGCATGACCGGCTCGGCGAAGAGCGCGAGCGCCCCGGCGAGCAGGCAGCCGGCACCTAGCGACAGCCAGACGGCCTGCACACCGATCTTCCTCGCCATGCGCTCCTGTCCGGCGCCCGAGGCCCGCGCCACCTGCGCGGTCGTGCCGTAGGTGAGGAAGTTGAAGACCGCGAAGAGCCCCGTCAGCACGACCGCGGAGAGGCCGAGCGCAGCCAGCTGCGAGCGCCCGAGGTGCCCCACTATCGCGGTGTCCACGAGCAGGTAGAGCGGCTCGGCCGCGAGCGAGCCGAGCGCCAGGGTCGAGAGCCGCAGGATCTCGCGGTCGTGCGTGGACCGCAGACGGCGCCTCATTCGGCGATCGAGCGCTTGCCACCGTGCCGGAATTCTTCGACGCTCACCGACCGGACTCGAGCAGCCGCCTGTACGCCTCCACGTAGTCGGCCACCATGCGCTCGCGCGAGAAACGCTCCTCGACGTAGCGGCGGCACTCGCGCGGGTCGAGCGCGTCTGCGGCCTCGAGCGCGGCCGGCATCTCACGGTAGTTGTCCACGATCACGCCTGAGAGGCCGTCCGCGATCACCTCGGGAACCGCCCCGTGCCGCGTCGCGATCACCGGAGTCCCGCACGCCATCGACTCGATCATGACGAGGCCGAACGGCTCGTCCCACTCGATCGGGAACAGCGTCGCACGCGCCTCCTGGAGCAGTTCGACTTTTTTGCCGTGGGGCACCTCGCCGAGGTACTCGATGCCGTGGTGGCCGACGTGCGGCTCGACGAACTCGGCGAAGTACTCGTGCTCCTCCGGATCGCGCCGCTTGCCTGCGATCTTGAGCGGCAGCTCGAGCTGCATGGCGACGGCGATGGCCCGGTGGCAGCCCTTCTCGGCGTTCATGCGCCCGAGGAAGAGCAGGTAGTCGCCGCGGTGCGGCTTCGCAGGATAGAGCGAGAGGTCGAGCGCGTTCGGGACGGTCGCGAGCCACGGCAGGTCGGGCCGCGGGCGGCGCTGGTTCTCGGAGATCGAGATGAGAGGTACGGACGGCGTCACTCGGGCTATCAGGTCGTAGATCTCGCCGGGCACGCCGCCGAGTGGGCCGTGCACCGAGTGGACGGTGGGCGTGGCGACCGAGCCTCCGAGCGTCGCGGTGAAGGGGCCGGAGTGGTCGTTGATGACGTCGAAGTCGCCGGCGCGCGAATAGCAAGCGAGGGCGTGGCGGAACTCGTACTCGGCGATCCCGATCGAGGCGCTCGGCGCGCGCCGGAAGGTCCACTGCAGGGTCGCCTTCGTGCGGGAGTCGCCCGAGGCGAAGAGCGTTACGTCGTATCCCGCGTCGGCGAGCCCGTCGGCGAGCAGCGAAACGACGAGCTCGATGCCGCCGTAGCCCGGCGGGGGCACCGGGAACCAGACCGGCGCAATCAGCGCGATGCGCATCCGGTCATCCTCGCGTGTCTGGGGCTCCGCTGGCAATGGGAGGCAAGCGGGCGGGGCGCAGGACAGTGCGTCGGGCGCGGATACGCGCCGCCCGCGCGGCTTCCCCCAGTCCAGGGGCGCCGGCTCCGCCGGTCGGGAGGCGCCGCCGGGCGCGCGAGGTCACGTCTCCTCGACTGTGACGGCCCCTCGGTCGAGGCGCACGCTCCAGCGGTGGTCGAATGCGCGCACGCCGGCGAGCCGGAGCGACCCAGCCCACGAGGGAAGCTCGTCGGGCGCGACCGAGTCAAGCGTCTGGTGCTCGCGGTCGGGCTCGAGGCCGAGCAGCACCTGGAGGAGCAGGACAGGCGTGCCGGCCGCCCACGCCTGCGGCCGCGCCGCCGTGGGGTACGCGATCGGGAACGACGTCTCGGCGCGCTGGAAGCCTGCGAACACCTCCGGCAGCTCGTGGTCGAAGTGCCGCGCCACTCCCACGATGCGCCGCACGATTCGCTGCGCCTCGGCCCAGCGACCGTAGCGCGCCAGGCCGGCCGCGATCAGGGAATTGTCATGGGGCCAGACGCTGCCGTTGTGGTAGGAAATCGGGTTGTAGGCGGCGTCGCGCGACGACATCGTCCGCACGCCCCAGCCCGACCACAGCTCGTCGCCCATCAGCGCGTCCACGACGGCGTCCACGCGCTCGGGCGGGACGATTCCGCTCCACAGCAGGTGGCCGATGTTCGAGCAGAGCGAGTCCACCGGCTGCTTGTCGCCGTCGAGCGCGAGCGCGTAGTGGCCGCCGTCCTCCAGCCAAAACGCCTCGTCGAAGCGCGTGCGCAGCTCGGCGGCCTCACGCTCGAGCCGCGCCGCGAGCTCGCGCTCGCGCCAGACGGCGCGCGCGAGCTCCGCGACCCGCAGCTTGGCGTCGTACACGTAGCCCTGCACCTCGCAGGGCGCGATCGGCGCCCGGGCGATCGAGCCGTCGCGGAACCGCTGCGAGTCCCACGAGTCCTTCCACGACTGGTTCTCGAGGCCGGTTCCCACGCGCCGCTCGTACTCGACGAACCCGTCGCCGTCCCGGTCGCCCCAGCGATCGATCCATTCGAGGGCACGCATGGCCGGCTCCCGGAGCGACCGTACGAGCCCGGCGTCGTCTGTCCACCGCCAGACCTCGGACAGCAGCACGAGGTAGAGCGGCGTCGCGTCGACCGTGCCGTAGTAGGAGCGGAACCAGTTCGCCGCCGCCTTGCCGCGCCGCACCTCGTGAACGATCTTGCCCGGCTCGGCGTCGATCGCCGGGTCGTCGTCGGTCGCCTGGAGTTCCGCGAGCGCCTCGAGCGCCCCGCGGGCGAGGTCGGGCCCGAAGAGGAGCGTCTGGAGGCACGTGACGATGGTGTCGCGGCCGAACACCGTCATGAACCACGGCATGCCCGCGGCGGGCAGCTTGGCCATGCTCGCCTCGGCTCCGCGCATGCGAAGAGAGGCGAGGTCGGACACCGAGCGCACGAAGCAGTCCTCGAGGTCGTCCCAGGACGCACGCAGCTGCGGGACGCGGAGGCGCCAGGCCGAGAGCGAGTCACGAACGCGTGCCAGGTCGTCTCCGAAGCGCCGCTCGGCCGCGCGCGGCGGCACGCGCTCCCCTTCGAGCGACGCGACCACGTCGAGTCGCAACACCCACCTCTCTCGCGGCGCGAGCGTGACGCGGTAACGGATCGTGCCGCCGTCCACGTCCCCGGACTGCGACAGGACGATCTGCGTCGAAGCACCGACCGGGCGGTCGTCCTCGAGGACGAGCTGGCGCGCGCCGGCGTCGTACAGGGGCGCGACGAGCGGGGGCAGCGGCTGCGCGCGGGCGGGATCGCCGAGCGCGAAGTCGTGCTGCTTCACCTCGAAGATGTCCGCGAAATCGTTGCCAAGCTCCAGCGCGACGTCCAGCGCCAGCTCCCGGGTGGCCAGGTTGTGCACAACGACCCGCTCCTGCATTCCGTCGCCTACGAATCGTTCGCGCGTAATCGCGAGCTCGTCCTGGCCCAGTCCGCCGCCGGGTGCGTTGCGAAGGTAGAACGCCGCCGAGAAATACTCGACCTTGCCGTGCGAGAGCAGCAGGGGCCGTTCGCCGTTGATCGTCAGCCGGAGTAGTGAGAGGAAGCGCGTGTCGCTCGCGTAAAGCCCGTGCGTTGGCGCCACGAGGTCGCCACGTTCGTCGCAGATGCAGAACGTCGAGCCTTCGAGAATGGTGACCGCCATGCCTTTTTCCTTCGAAAAAAGGTTAGGTATTCCTCACTCGATCCTTAACCAGAACTCTCCGAGCGGAGAATTCTGGCTCCGGACGACTGGGCGAGCGCCTTCACGACGAGCTCGTCGACGTTGACGTGCGGCGGGCGGGTCAGCGCGAAGACGATGCACTCGGCGATGTCCTCGGGGAGGAGCGCCTCGACGCCCGCGTAGACCGCACTCGCCTGCTCCTCGTCGCCGCGAAAGCGAACGCGCGAGAAGTCGGTCTCGACGAGGCCCGGGTCGACCGTCGTGATGCGGATCGGCCGTCCCAGGAGGTCCTCACGGAGCGCGTAGGTGAAGCCGCGCACGGCGAACTTCGAGGCGACGTACACCGCGCCGTTCGGATATGCGTGCCGGCCTGCGACGGACCCGATGTTGACGATGTGCCCCCCGTCTCGCAGGTGCGGCAGGCAGAGGCGCGTCATGCGCAGGAGCCCGGCCACATTCGTCTCGAGCACGGCCTGCTCGTCCTCCTCCGTTGACTCCGAGAAGGGATTGCGGCCGAGCGCGAGGCCGGCGTTGTTGACCAGGATGTCCAGGCCCCGGAGCGAGCCGATCGCTTCCTCGACGAACTCGCGGGCGCTGTCCGGATCCGTGACGTCCAACGAAAGCCCGAGCACCGCGCCGCCGAGGCCGCGCAGCCGATCGACGCGCCGCGCTCCGGCGGCCACCCTCACGCCCTCGGCGGCGAGCGCGCGGACGGTCGCCGCGCCGATCCCGCTCGAGGCTCCGGTGACGATGGCCGTTCTTCCGGATAGAGACGCCAACGGCGGCGCACCCTAGCCGCCGCAAGTCGCTGCCGCCGCAAGTGCGGCGCGCTGCGCGCGCCATGACGACTTGCGGCGGGGTGTGCAGAAATCAGACGCGACTTCGCGCGGTGTGGCTACGGCGGGACAAGCCCGCCTGCGCCGATGATGTTGCTGGGGACAGACCCTGCGGCTACAGGGGGCCTTCGCGGCGGTACGGCTCGCCGAGCGCGACCGGCGCCGTGGGCGCTCCGGAGTGATCCACCTGGAGCGTCGTGTGCGTCAGCGAGAAGCGCGCCTCGAGCTCCCCCTCGAGGTCGCGGCGCACGGCGTGGCAGTCGGCGCCCGGGTCGACGAGGACGTGCGCCGAAAGGGCCGGGAAGCCGCTCGTGATCGTCCAGATGTGCAAGTCGTGCACCTCGCGCACGGCCGCGTGAGCCGCCATCGCACGACCGACCGCTGTCGCGTCCACCCCGCGCGGCGTCGCCTCCAGCAGCACTCCGACCGAGTCGCGCAGCACGCCCCAGGAGCTCGCGAGCACGAGCAGCGCAATCGCGATCGCTACGAGCGGGTCGGCGTAGCGCCAGCCGGTCGCCAGCACGATCGCGCCCGCGGCGACCACCCCGACCGAGCCGGCGAGGTCGGTGAGCACGTGCCGGTACGCCGCTTGGATGTTGAGGCTCCGCGC
The DNA here is from genome assembly GCA_046262315.1 of Gaiellaceae bacterium. Lineage (GTDB taxonomy): Bacteria > Actinomycetota > Thermoleophilia > Gaiellales > Gaiellaceae > JACVRM01. Next base: position 12,788 of record JBHEMZ010000095.1, on the reverse strand, counting down.
CCGCCCGCCGGCCATCACGGCCGCAGCCGCCAAATTCACCACGAGCCCGAGCGACCCGACCGCCACCATCCAGCCGCCGAGCGGCTCGGGCGGGTCGTCCAGCCGCCCCACGGCCTCGAGGAAGATCCAGACGGCGATGGCGACGAGCGCGACGCCGTTCGCCAGCGCGGCAAGGATCTCCGTCCGCCGCAGCCCGAAGCTGCGCTGCGGCGTCGCCGGCGACGCCGCCATCCAGGCGGCTCCGAGCGCGACGGCGAGCGAGGCGGCGTCGGCCAGCATGTGCCCCGCGTCCGCCAGCAGTGCGAGCGAATCCGCGAGCACCCCGGCAACCACCTCCACTCCCATGAACGAGACCACGAGGGCGAGCGCCAGCCCGAGCCGGCGACGGTCGCCCCGCAGCCGCTCACCGTGGTCGTGCGCATGCGCGTGCACGAGAGCCATCTTGCCGACCGGGCTGGAAGGGGGCCGCGCGAGCGACCCCCTTCCGCGTTCAGTGGCTCGTTCTCCTAGCGGCGGTAGAGCGACCTGCTGACGATGCGGCTGAGCCGCTTCGACCTGTCGATCGCGCGCAAGGTGACGACGTGGCGGCCGCGTGTGCGGAACCGCGACGCCGGGATCCAGCTGCGGGAGAACGTGCCGCACGACGCGTACGTCCTGACCGCGAACCGCCGCGTGTACGAAAGCACGCCTGCCTTGTGATCCCGCTGGGTCACGGTGATGCGGCCGAAGCCGTCGTCGCAGACTCGGAACCGCGCGTAGACGCGCACGCCGATCCGCCGCAGCGCAATGAAGCGGATCGTGGGAGCGCGGTTCGTGACGGTCGGAGGCGGAGCGTCAGACTGGACAACGCCGCTCAGAGTCGAGGTCGCCGTTGCCCGTTCGCCCGCCTGGGTGCGGGCGGTGACGAGCGCGCGGAGCCTATTACCGACGTCGATCCTGCGCACACCGAACGCCTGCCCGGTCGCACCCACGATGTTCAGGCAGTTCGTACCGTCGGTGTCGCAGCTTTGCCACTGGTACGCGTACGACGCGGGAGTCGGCGTCCACGTGCCGTTCGCAACGGACAGCTCCTCGCCGACGGTGGGGTCGCCGGTGACGACCGGCTTGGCCGTGTTCCGCGGCCCGTTCTTCGACGCGATCACCTCGGTCGGGTTGGAGGGAGCGACATTACGACCGTCGGCGTTCGCCGCGGTCACGACGACGCGCACCGTCCGCCCGACGTCAGCCGCCGCCAGCGTGTACGAGCTTGTCCGCGTTCGGGATGCCCACGCAGCCCGCCCCGTCGCTCGCGCACCGCTGCCACGCGAACGTATACGAGGTCGGACTGTTTGCCCACGACCCCCTCGAGGCGGTCAGGATCGAGCCTTCCCGCTCTGTTCCGCTGATCGCCGGAAGCGCCGTGTTCTCAGGCGGCACAGCCGCCGCCGTGCCCGCCGTCACTCCGACCGCGAGCACGGAGAGGATTCCGATGATTACTCGTTTCGTCATGAGTACTTGCCCCTTTCGTTCCAGTCCCGAGCAGATGCCCACCGCGACGCAATCCCACCGCCGCGCCCGTTCCTTCTAACGAAAAACATACAGCGGAGCCTCCGTGCAAACGGCGCAAGGCGGCAACTGTCCGACCCCGCTTGCGACAACCGATCTCGCTTAACGGACGTCTAACAGGACGATGGGGCGATCTCGAGATCCGTCTTTACACTTCGTGAATGGCGACGGCCGCTGAACCCGTCGGCCGTCTCCGGCAGGAGGAGACGCAAGAGCTGACACGCCAGTGGCGGCGCCTGATCTGGCTCGCCACGCTGGTCGCGTTCCTGACGAGCCCGATTCCGTTCGTCTTCTTCCGCTACGAGCGCGATATGAGCCTCGGCTGGGCGCTCTTCCTGACCTTCCTGAGCGTGATCGCCTTCCGCGGGGCCATGGATCTCGTCTTCCGCAAGATGATCCCGTGGCCGAGCCTCTTCGGCACCGACGAGGACCGGCTGAAGGAAGACGACGTCACGAACCGCCGCCGGGCGTGGTTCTGGTTCTTCTGGTTCCGCGTCGTGCGGTTCGGCGTGATCATCGTCACCACGGTCTGGGTCATCCGCCTCCTCAAGGGCGACTCGGCCACCTGGTGGGGCACAGCCGGAGACATCTGGGGGCTTGTGGTGAGCGTGGTCTCGAACCCGACCACGCTCATCTACGCCTTCATGCTGCCGATGTTCCTGCTCTTCAACTTCGTGATCCTGATGGGCCCGCTGATGCTAATGGGCATCACGCAGATCCAGTCGTTCGAGCCCGGCGACGCGGACTGGGGCGTGCGACTGGACGACGTGCGCGGCCAAGCGGAGGCGAAGGAGGAGGTGCGCCGCGTCGTCAATCTGTGGCAGTCCGGCGAGGCCTTCGAGAGCGCCGGCGGCAAGCGGGAACGGGGCCTGCTGATGCTCGGCGCGCCCGGCACCGGAAAGACGATGCTCTCCAAGGCCATCGCGACAGGCTTCAACTGCTTCGCGGGCACCGAGCGCTTCCTGACGCGCAACGGCGTGAAGACGTTCTCCGAGACGGCCGGCACGACGCAAATGGTCCTCAACCGCGACGGCGAATGGGTGCCTGCCGACATTCGGGCGTTCGGCGTCCAGCGGCTCGTCGACGTCGAGCTGCGGCCCGGCCGCAACAGCCGCTCGCACGCGAGTGTGCGCGTCCGCGCCACGCCGGATCATCGCTGGGTGACCGCGAACCGCGGCACCGTCACCGACCTCCGGCCCGGCGATCACGTGCCGTTCAACGCCGCGCCGGCCGGGGAGCGAAGCCTCGAAGCGTTCATCCGCGGCTTCGGCTTCGGCGATGGGACGCTCGACTCGCGGCGCCGGGCCCGCATCCGGCTGTGCGGCGAGAAGGATCACCGCTACCTCCCGCTCTTCCAGGAGTACGGCCACTGCTTCGTCACCCATCCGCCGTCGTTCGGCGGCGACCCGCTCGTGATCTTCAACGGCGGGCACATGGCGGACTGGAAGGAGCTGCCGGCGGGGCAGACGGAGCCGGACTGGCTCGCGAGCTGGCTCGAGGGCTACCTCGCCGCCGACGGGTGGCGCCGCCAGGGCCGCTGGATCCTCGAGACGCAGGACGCCGAGGCCGCCGAGTTCGTGCGGAGCGTCGCGGCGCTCGCCGGCTTCATGGTCGTCGGGCACTCGCAGAAGGCGGCGCTCATGACGAACCTCGGCCCCCGCTCCGCGCCGCTCAACGTCGTCACGCTCGCGCGTGAAGGCACCTGGCGCGTGACCGCCGTGGAGCCGGCCGGCAAGGACTTCGTCTACTGCGCCGTCGAGCCGCGCACGCAGACCTTCACGCTCGCCGACGGCATCCTTACGGGAAACTGCCCCTTTGTCTCCATTCCCGGCTCAGGCTTCGCGCAGACCTTCATCGGCATGGATGCCGTCATCGTCCGGTACCTCGCGCGCAAGGCCCGCCGGCTCGCCCGCAAGTGGGGCGGCCAGTGCATCATCTTCATCGACGAGATCGACGCCGTCGGCATGCGCCGGCAGAGCCTCGGCCCCGCCGGCGGTCACCACAGCGGCGGTGGGCCGTCGAGCGTCCACGACTACCTCTTCTACGGGCCCAACGGCGCGCTGACCCCGACAGGCGACCTGGTGCTCGAGACGCGAGTCTGGAGGGACAAGCTCTTCGCGCAGCGCGCCCCCGAGCCGCGATCGCCCTACCCGCCTTTTGTCCTGAAGGCCGGCGGGATCGTGAACCAGGCCTTCCCGGGGATGTTCGGCGGCGGCGGCGGCCAGCTCGCACTCAACCAGCTGCTCGTCGTCATGGACGGCATCGGCAACCCGCGCTTCAGCCGCAAGGTGCTGACGAACCGCATCAACTCGTTTTTGGACGCGACCTACATCATCCCGCGGAGGATTGGCAAGGTGCGGCTGCGCCGGCGGCCTCCGGGCCCGTCGCCCGAGCAGATCTACTTCATCGGCGCCTGCAACGTGCCGATCGAGATGCTCGACCCGGCGCTGACCCGCCCGGGCCGCATGGGCCGCCACGTCTGGTTCCGCACGCCCACGAAGCAGGACCGGCTCGACGTCTTCGACCTCTACATCAACAAGGTGGCGCACGAGCAGGACCTCGACTCGCCGAAGCGCCGCGACGAGCTCGCGCGCATCACCATGGGCTACTCGCCCGCCATGATCGAGCAGGTCTGCTCGATGGCGCTCACCCACGCCCACCACGATGGGCGCCAGCGCTTCGGCTGGGACGACATCGTCGAGGCGATGACGACGGTCGAATCGGGAACCGCCATCAACATCGAGTACGTGCCCGAGGAGACGCGGGCGGTGGCAATCCACGAGGCGGGGCACGCCGTCACGAGCCACGCGTACATGAAGGGCTCCGAGTCGACGCGCATCTCGATTCGCCGGCGCGGCCAGGCCCTGGGCCACCACATGGCGCTCGAGAAGGAGGAACGCTTCAGCTCCTGGCAGAGCGAGGAGATGTCCCGCCTCGTCTGGTCGCTCGGCGCGATGGCGGCGGAGCGCACCTTCTACGGCGAAAACTCGGTCGGCGTGGGCGGCGACGTCCAGAGCGCGACCTCGATGGCCGCGTGGATGGTCGGCGCCTGCGCCATGGGGCCCGAGCCGCTCGACCTCGGCGACCGCTATACGAGGGGCGAGTTCGCCGACGACGCGCGCGACCGGATCATGAAGCGCTTCGAGAGGATCGGCGTGCAGATCATGAACCGCACGAGCGGCGGCCCGATGGCGCAGGATCCGATCTCCGCCGTACTCGGCGATCCGGAAAAGCGCCGCGCTGCGGCGATCCTGCTTGGCCAGGCGTACGTCAAGGCGTACGCACTCGTCCAGAACAACCGAGCAGCAGTCGAGCGGGTCGCGGACGTGCTCATCGAGCGGCGCGAGATCCACGGCGACGAGGTGCTCGAGCTGCTCGACTCGCTCAACCTCCAGGTCCCGGAGGTCGATCCGCTGGAGGAGCGGTCATGGCCGAAGATCTGACACGCAGCGAGATCGTGGGGCCGGCGCCCGGGACTCCCGGCACACCGCCGGCCACGCGGAACTCCGAGCCCGGCGTCGCACTCGAGCCGCAGCAGGCTCCCACGGAAGAGCAGATCATCCCGCCACGGCCGCGGGACTCGCACCCAGGCCCGCACGCCGGCCGCTTCCTGGTCGCGTACGCGCTGCTCGGGCTGGTCATCGCGGGAACGGTGATCGGGTTCGCCATGCTCACCTCCCCCGACGGCGCGAGCACGAGCGCGACCTGGTCGAAGTTCCAGCCCAAGTCCGAGGGCACGGAGGGTGTGCGCGAGATCGCCGACTACGTTTCGAACCGCTACCGGGCGCCCAGCCGGCAGCCGCTCGTCGCGGTCATCCCGCGCTCGCCGAAGTCGATGAACCTGGCCGCCGCCGCCGTCGACGAGCAGGCGCTCTTCCAGGCCGAATCGCAGTTCAAGACGTACCCGCTCGAGGACTCGATGTTCTACATCCTCTGCGGCACCGGCGCGAACTGCTCGGTCGGGGAGGGGCAGGCCTCTCGTGCGCGCCACCGGCTGCTCAGGAGGGAGGCGCTCGAGCTCGCCCTCTACACGTTCCGCTACGTCGACGGCGTCACCTCGGTCATCACGTTTCTGCCGCCGCACCCCCAGGAGGCGCAACAGCAGCAACAGCAGCAGGCGCCCGACCGCGTCGTGCTCTTCCGCGCCGACGACGAGGACATCCAGACGCTGCTCGACCGGCCCCTCAACGCGACGTTGCCGGGCCTCCCACCCTCGGCCCCCGACCGGATCCCTCAGCTCGAGGCTGCTCTCGTCGACGCGATGACGCTACCGACGTACCGCTTCGAGGTCCAGCAGAGCTCGGACGGCCAGTCCGGCGTCCTGCTGCTCAGCCCCGCCCAGACGCAGGTGGGTTGAGCGGGGAGGCGCGCGCGGCGCTCGAGCGCGCGCGAGCCCGCCTCGAGCCGCTCGCGCTGTATCCGCGCCCGATCCGTGGCGACGTCCGCATCGTGGTGCTTCCTCTGTTCTTCGGGCTGCCGAAGCTGCGCCGCTACTCGGGGTACGCGCTCGTACGGACGATCCTGCTCAGGCACTCCCCTGGGCGCGGGGCCTCCGAGGATCTGATCGCGCACGAGCTCTGCCACGTCTGGCAGATGCAGCACCGGCCGGTGCACATGGTCTGGACGTACCTGACCACGCGCTACGGCGAGAACCCGTACGAGCTCGAGGCGCGACGGGCCGTCGAGCTGACTCGGCCGGATCCCGCGTGACGCGCAACTTCGCTGGCGCCGTTTTCGCAGCGCGCCGGACGGGAAGGCGGCGGGGAGACGCAAACACGAAGGAGGACGATGCCACCAAAGATGAAGGGTTCGCGTGACCTGTTCCTCGAGGAGCTCGGCGACATCCTGTACGCGGAGCGCACCATCGAGAAGATGCTCAAGACGATACGCCAATCGGCGAGCGACGAGAAGCTCGTGACGCGCCTGCAAGAGCATGAGCGCGAGACACGCGGCCAGATCGAGAACGTCAACAAGGTGTTCGCCCAGCTCGGGAGCGCGCCGAAGGCGAAGCCCTGCCCGGGCATCCAGGGGATCAAGGAGGAGCTCGAGGAGGTTAAGGAGGACGGCTTTTCAGGCGCGCTCGGCGACGTCGCTCTGCTGGGCCCCGCGGCCCGGATCGAGCACTACGAGATCGCCGCCTACGAGGGCCTCGTCACGATGGCGAAGGCGATGGGCCAGTCGAGGGCTGCCACGCTGCTCGAGAAGAACTTGAAGCAGGAGCAGGCGATGCTGCGCGACGGGAAGACGGCCGCGCGGCGGCTGGCCGGAAAGGCCGCGAAGGCCGAGTCGAACGGCTCGCAGGCAGACGGATCAGGCCGCCCGAGCTCGTCGTCGCGCGGACGCTCGAGCTCGACCCGCAGCCGCTCTGCCACCAGCAGCAAATCGCGGGCTAAGAAGCGCTGATGTGCCGGTCGCGGAACAGGCGCTCGCCGGACCGAACGGCGAGCGCCGCTTCCGCGAGCGCGTGGGCCGCCTTGCCCTTCGGCAGGTAGCCCGCGGCGCCGGCCGCCATTGCCTCTTCGCCGCGGTCGTCGAACATCGAGCCGCTGACCACGAGCACGCGCGTCTCGGGCTGCGACTCACGGATCAGACGCGTGGCCTCGAGACCGTCCATGCGCGGCATGGCGACATCCATCGCGACGACGTCGGGACGGAGGTCGGCGGCAAGCTTGACGGCCTCGACTCCGTCTCGGGCTCGGGCCACCACCTCGACGCGCTCGTCCGCATCGAGCGCGGCGGCGAGGGACTCGGCGAAGACGTCGTCGTCGTCGACGAGCAGGAGACGGCAGGGGCCGGGGCGCTCCGAGGGCATTCCTACGGACCCACTCTAGACCCAGTTGGTTCGTGGCAGCCCGGTGGGTGAAGTCGTTAGCGCTACCTCGAACGGGTGCGGCTCCTCATGAGCGGAGCCCCGGCGGACGACGTCCTGTGTGACAACTCAACGGGAGGCTCCATGTTTCGTATGTTCGCTTCGCTCGCCGCAGTCGCCCTGCTGGCCGTTCCGGCCGGCGCGTTCGCCAAGGACGGCGGCTCCGGCAAGCCGGAGAAGGCCGAGAAGACCGAGAAGACCGAGCGCGCCGCCAAGAAGCACGACAAGAGGAGCTATGTCCTCAAGGGCACGCTGTCGGCGTTCACGCCTGCGAGCTCGGCCGGCAACGGCACGATCACGATCACGGTGGCGAAGGCGAACAAGCACGGGCGCGCCCTGAAGGGCATGTCGCTCACGTTCGTCGTCACGTCGCGGACGAAGGTTCGCATCGACTCGGACGGCGCGATCGCCAACGGCGAGCGCGGCATCGTCAAGCTAAAGGGGCCGAAGGGCCTCGACGCCGCCGGCCTGCAGGCACTGCCGGCCCGGCAGGTCATCGACAAGGAAGAGTCGGACGACTGATCCGGGTTGCGGGGAGGCGGGGCCGCCGTTGCAGGCGCCCCGCCCCGCCGTGTCCACTCTCCTGACCCCGCTCGAACCCTGCCTTGCCCGAGAGTCGCGGCCGACAACGTTTTCGTATGTTCTAGGACGTGGAGCGCGCGGATCGACTGCTGGAAACCTTCCTCACGCTTGTCCTCGAGCACACCGACCCCGCGCTCGCGGAAGCTCACCGGGAGCTGTATCCGGAGCGGCTGCCCGAGCAGATCCCGCTTTCGCTGACGTTGCTGTATCCGTGGATCCCGCGCGAGTCGGTGACCCAGGCAGATCTCGACTCGCTGCGCTCGTTCTTCGCATCACGCCCGCCGCTCGAGTTCGATCTCGTTCGAGTGGCCGAGTTCTCCGGGCTGGTCGCCTACGCCGTGCCCGAGCCCGACGACGAGCTGCGAGCGACGATGCGCGCGCTCTGGGCGCTCTATCCGGAGTATCCGCCGTACGGACGCCCGGAAAGCGACCCGCCGCCGCACGCAACGCTCGGCCGGCTAGAAGGCGATTACGCGATCACGCTCGACAGGGCCAAGCAGCGTGTGGAGCCATTGCTGCCGGTTCACTGCGACGTCCGTGAGGCGACACTCATGGAGGAGTACGAGCCCGACCGCGTGCGCGTCCGCGAGACCTTTCCGCTCGGCGGCTAGCGCTCCCGATCGTCCTCTTCGACAGCGGAAAGGCCCTGCGCACCGGTAACGAGGCGCTGAACGCGTGAGCCGCAAGCGCATGGGCCGTCACACCGGCCACAAGATGTTCGAAGTCGCTGTCCACGCGAAAGCCTGACCCCAGGCTCGGGGCGTCTTCGCGGGGATCTTCGTCGCGCCCGCGGCGCACCGGTGTCACTCGTCCTGCTGTGCCTGCTCAGAGGGTCGGGCGATCCCGTCCCTGCCGACGTACAGCGTGCTGGGGGGACGCTCCTCGTCCGCGAGGACGGGCTCGACGTGCGCCCTACCCGCCTCGAGGGACGGTTCCTCCTGGCACGCGTCGTCCCACAGAACCCTGACCGTGGCCATGCCGCCGACGCCCTCCCGGCGGAGGTCGAACCTGGCCCGGCGCCCCTTGACGTCCCGGCTGCCCACTGTCGGCTCCAGCTCCTCGTGCGCGATCGCCCACACGAGCACGATCATCGCAGCGGGCTCCGGACGGAGCGACCGCGCCTTACAGCGGTGTCGGCGAAAGTCGTGGATTCAGCGCTGTCGCACCAGCCGAGCACGTCGGCGAAGCGGAAGCTCGCCAGGGCGCCAAAGAACGGTTCGCGTGTCAACTTCGCGCGGGTTGTGGCAGGGCTGGTGATGCCACACAGGAATCTCGCCACCTGACGCGGCTCGCCGAGGGCCTCCGGATTGGCGGCGCTCAGCCGGCCGAATGCGGCGCGGTCGACCAGGGTGCCGATCTCCGGCGGCTGCTCCGGTTCGGGGAGTTGCTGCGCCCGGCCAGTGAGGCAGTGCGTGCAATGTCCACAGGGCTGGCTGCGCGTCTCGCCGAAGTAGGCGGCCAGCTCCTGCACCTGGCAGCCCTCGTGCGTGACGAGCGCGAGGACCTGACCGACGCGTGACGTCTCGGCCCGCTCGCGCCGCTCGAAGCGCTCGCTCAGCCGACCGAGCAGGTCCTCAGTCGACGCCGGCCGGGCCAGCAGCGTGTAGCGCTGCCGGGCTTCGGCAGCCTGCAGCTCGACGAGACCCTGCTGCTCCAGGTAGTCGAGCGCGCTCACGATCCGGCCGCGGTCCTCGCCGAGCATGGCGGCGGCGGCCTCCGGCTCGATGCTCGTCCAGCTCCGGCCTGTCTTGCCGGTCGCGATGACCCGGCGAAGGAAGTCCGCGCGCGCCGGATCGAAGCGGGCGAGGACTTCATCGAGCGAGCCCGTGACCGGCCGGAGGCGATAGCCGGCGTAGAAGGGCGTCCCCTGCCTGAGCAGGCCGTCCAGCTCGAGGTAGGTCAGCACCGTCTTCAGCACCAGCGGCCGCACGTCGTGGCGCACGGAGAGGTCGTACTCGGAAACGGCGAACTGCGCGCCCTCCGCGTGCTCGAGGACCTCGGCGAGCAGGCCGGCGAGTGCCTGCTGGGTCGGTGTGTCGCCATAGGCGAAGTTCTCGAGCGTGGGAACGTCGTCCCGACACGCGAGGAGCTCGCACGTGCTCGGCCCGCCGTCGCGGCCGGCGCGCCCGACCTCCTGCGAGTACGACTCGAGGCTCTTCGGCAGGTTGTAGTGGTAGACGTAGCGAACGTCCGCCTTGTCGATGCCCATGCCGAAGGCGATCGTGGCGACGACGACGTTGCGGTCCGAGCGCGACCATCAGTCCTGCACGCTCACGCGGTCTTCCGCGCTCATGCCGGCGTGGTAGGCGCGCGCGGGCAGGTCGGCAGCGGCAAGCAGCGAGGCAATCCGAAGCGCGGTGCGCTGGAGCGTGACGTAGACGATCGCCGGGCCGGGCGGTCGCCCGCGCAGCCTCGCGGTGATCAGCTCGTCGCGATCTGCGCCGGCGACCGGCGTCGTCAGCAGGGTCAGGTTCGGCCGGTAGAAGCCGGTGACGACCGAGTCGGCCTCGGCGATGCCGAAGCCGGTGCGGATGTCGGCCGCGACGGTCGGCGTTGCAGTTGCGGTCAGGGCGAGCACGCGCTCGGCGCCGAGCTCGCGGGCGCGCGCGGCGAGCTTGAGGTAGTCGGGCCGGAAGTTGTGGCCCCACTCGGAAATGCAGTGCGCCTCGTCCACGGCGAAGAGCGCGATCCTCGTGTGCTCGAGCTGGGCGAGAAAGCGCTCGTTGTTGAACCGCTCGGGAGCGACGTAGAGCAACCTCAGCGTGCCGGCGCGCAGCCGCTCGGAGACGTCGCGCAGCTCGTGCGGGCCGAGGCTCGAGTCGAGCCGCGCGGCGTCGACACCCTGGCGGGCGAGGAAGTCGATCTGATCCTTCATCAGCGCAATCAGCGGCGAGACGACGACGGTGACCCCGTCGAGCAGGAGCGCCGGCAGCTGGTAGCAGAGGCTCTTGCCGGCGCCCGTCGGGAAGACCGCGAGTGCTGAGCGGCCCGCGAGCAGCGCCTCGACCACCTGCTGCTGGCCGGGGCGGAAGGAGTCGAACCCGAACCGGTCCTGGAGGATGTCGAGCACGCTCTGCGTCGGGCTTGCGGTCATGCTTCAGCTCCCGGGTAGGCTCGAAGGGTGTCCCGCGTGGCCGACGAGGACGACCGGCCGCCGATCTGCCCAGCCTGCGGCGTCACGATGGGGATCATCTCTGGCGACGACGGGACGACCCGCTTCGTCTGCCTGGAGTGCGGCTTCTCAGACGACCGAACCGGTCGCGAGTGTGTGCGAGGCACGGACGATCTCTGCAACGACCTCGAGCTCGTCCTCGTCACGCGGCCCGAGACCATGACGATGTTCGCCGGCAGGCCGTGCTGGCCCGCGAAGCGGATGCCGCTCCGCCCAGCCGTTCTCGATCACCTGGTCGACCACGGCGGGCGGCAGCACCATGTGCAGGCTGCCGTCGCTCGTGGGATGGAGATGGGCGAACTCGCGCGCGACCATGAAGGCCTCGCGGCCGGACTGGCTGGAGTCGGGCAAGTGGAACGCTCGCGCGCCCGGCACCGAGACGAGGCTCGGTCCGACCTCGACGCCCTCGAGAGAGCTCGCGAGCGCGAACACGCGCTCCTGCAGCTCGGCCGGTGCGTTCTGGGTCAGCTGCGTGTGCGGGTTGGTCGGAGTCGTGGACGGGCGCGGACCGCTGCGGCGCCGCGTGAGAAAAATCTGCGCCGAGGTCGTCATGTCGACCAGGGTACGTCCGGGCTTCCCCGTCGTCGCTGTGATCGAGTCCTGTTTCAGGCCCGCCACGGCATGCGCGGCGCTCCCTGCCGCCCCTACACCGCGATTCTCCTCGGGCAGCGAGGCGCCTCCGAGGAACGAATAGGCTGAATGGGCGTGGAGCTCGACGTACGCCAAGCGATCGTCCTAGGCCCCGGCGAGGGCGAGCGGGTGAACGAGCGGATCGTCTTCAAGATCGACCGGCCCGAACTATCGGTCAACGAGGTCGACGTCGGACCGGAGTTCGAAGGCCCCGGTCCGCACTTTCACAAGCTGCACGTCGACGCGTTCTACGTCCTCGAAGGACAGCTCGAGTTCACGGTCGGAACAGAGACGTTGGTCGCCGGAGCCGGGACGTCAGTCGCGATCCCGCCGGGCATCATCCACGCCTTCACGAATCCCGGGCCCGGCGGAGCGCGCTACCTCAACATCCACGCCCCCGACGGCGGTTTCGCCGAGCTCCTCCGCCGTCGAATCCGCGGCGAGCAGTTCGACGAGACCGAGCACGACATCTACGACGTCGACGAGCCGGGCGGGCGTGCGGACGCGGATGTCGTCGAGAACGGCCGCGGCGAGCGGCTCGCCAAGCCGGACGGTGTGATCACGGTTCGGGCGGCTCGGCCGGAGCTCTGTTACCTCGAATTCGACGCCGAGCGAGGTTGGGGGCCCGTCGACGCCCACCGCCACGAGCGGCAGGTCGATTCGTTCTATGTCCTGGAGGGCGCACTCGAGCTCGTGCTGGACGGAAGTCCGCTGCGGGTCGGCCCCGGGACGTTTGTCGCCGCTCCGCCGGGTGTCGAGCACGGGATCGCGCAGGTCGAGGAGCCCGTGCGGTTCCTGAACTTCCACGCGCCCGACGACGGCTTCGCGGCGTTCGTCCGGTCGGAGTAGCTAGCTGTCCCGCCTACACACGTTGTGAACGGCTGAGAGGGCATCCGGGCCTCCTTTGAGGCTTGTGGGTCTGCCAAGACTCACGCCTCAAGGAGGGACCCGGATGATGCTTCACCGTAACGCCAAGCTCGGACTGGCCGG
>JBHEMZ010000094.1:0-6829 GCA_046262315.1 Gaiellaceae bacterium | reverse complement strand
CCGGCCAGTCCGAGCTTGGCGTTACGGTGAAGCATCATCCGGGTCCCTCCTTGAGGCGTGAGTCTTGGCAGACCCACAAGCCTCAAAGGAGGCCCGGATGCCCTCTCAGCCGTTCACAACGTGTGTAGGCGGGACAGCTAGGGCACGACAGTCACACGCACCTGCTGCGCGGCGTTGTTCGCGTAGCCGCCGAGGTTCCAAGGAGCCTTCGCCGGCTGCTCGTTGCCGGCCTCGTCGCGCGCACGGCACATGAGCACGTACTCACCCGGTCCCTTCGGGCGCCACTCGAATCGCCAGCCGATCCAGGCGTGCGGTGAGTCCAGGTCGCGGACGAGCTCGGCGGCGTCCCAGGCGGCGCCACCGTCGGCCGACACGTCGACCGCCGACACGGGGGCAAGCCCCGACCATGCTCGCCCGGTCAGCTCGACGGGGCCTGGCCGCACGGTGCGCTCCCGGGTGAAGAAGTCGGGAATGCCGGGCGGCGCCATGAGCGCGCGCGGTTGCATGCGCGCCACCGGCTCGCCGTCGTCTTCCTCGGTCTGGCGTACGCGGTAGCTCGTCGTCATCTGGTAGCCGCGGAACGGCTCCGCGACGACCTCGATCGCCGCGAGCCACTTGACGCTGGCCATCCCGTACCAGCCAGGGACGATCAGGCGCAGTGGAAAACCGTGCTGCGGCGGCAGTGGCTCGCCGTTCATCTCATAGGCAAGCAGGACATCCGGCGCGAGCGCGTCCTCGAGTGCGAGCGAGCGCCTGTACGCCTGCTCCTCGCCGCCCTCGATGCCGCGGTCGAGCCCGGTGAAGAGGACCTCGACCGCGCCGTCCTCGAGGCCGGCCTCCTCCAGCAGCGGCGCAAGGGGGATGCCCGCCCATACGGCGGTGCCGACCGCTTCGGAGAGCCACGGCTGGCTAATCGGCCGCGGCTGCAGCTGCGCGCGCCCGTTGCCCGCACACTCGAGGGTGACGGCGAGCTCGGTCGCGGGCCGCCCGCGCAGGTCGTCGAGTGAGAGCTCGAGCGGCCGCGTGACGCGGCCGCCCACCCCGAGGCGCCAGCCGTCGGCATCCACGACCGGCACGTCGTAGTGGATCAGCAGGTAGTGCAGGCCCGCCGGGGTGATCGGGTAGCGGAGCGCCTCGAGCGGCATCCCGTGATTACGGGCGGCGAGCTGAAGCTCCTCGAGGCTGATCTCGCGCGTCTCGCTTAAAGGCACCGTGCGACGGTAGCGCGCTGGGCCTCACGCCGCACCAACGTCGCCGGTTACTCGAACTCGCCCGGTCATTGGCGAAGGCGGGTTTATCCCGCCGTAGCCACCGCGCGGGAAGCGCGTCTAGTACAGGGGAGGGGGCTCACGGGGGGAACCGGCTGTTCCCCCCGTGCGAGCGAGCTAGCCGCCGCGCAGCGGCGGCGCGAGCGTCTAGCAGCAGGTGTAGGCGCCCGGCGGCGCATCTCCTTCGACCGGCGCCGGCAGCTCCGCCGCCGCGAGCGCAATACCGTCCAAGATGTCTCGTTCGCTGGATTCGATCGCGCCGAGGCGGAAGTGGGCCAGCACTTCGCGCAGAATGAGCCCGCCGGCGACGATCACCGAGGCCCGCTCCGGCTCGAGCGCCGGCAGCTGGCGCCGCTCCGTGAGTGTCAGCGCCGCCAGGCGCTCGAGCTGCTCCTCGACTCCCTGTGCGGAAAGGACATGTCCGTTGACCTGATCCGGGTCGTAAGCCAGCAGGCCGAGGTCCAGCGCCGCGAAGGTCGTGATCGTCGCCGCCACGCCGAGGGCGGCCTGCGGCAACGGGAGGACGTCGTCGGGAATGCGCTCAGCGAGCAGCGAGCGCACGGCCGCCACGCAGTCCGCGAGCTCGTCGGGCGCCGGCGGGTCAGAGGAGATGAAGCGCTCGGTCAGGCGCACCGAGCCGATGTCGACGCTGGTCGAAAAGGCGATGCTGGCGGCGTCGCCCACGATGAGTTCCGTGGAGCCGCCGCCGATGTCGATGACGAGCGTCGGTACCTCCGGCGCACGTCCCACCATCGCGCCGCGGAAGGCAAGGTCGGCCTCCTGCTCGCCCGTCAGCAGACGCGTCGTGAAGCCGTAGCTCCACTCGACCTCGCCGAGGAACGCGTCGCCGTTCTCCGCGTCGCGCACCGCGCTCGTCGCGACAGCGAGCACGCGCTCCGCGTCGAGCGACTCCAGCTCGCGCCGGTAGTCCGAAAGGCAGTTGCGCACGCGTGCGATCGGCAGCGGGAGCAGCCTCCGCCGTCCGTCGACGCCTTCGCCGAGGCGCGTGATCCGCGAGCGGCGCACGACGTCGTCGACCCGGTCGTCATCCACGTCGGCGACGAGCAGACGCGTTGTGTTCGTCCCGAGGTCGATCGCGGCCACCCTGGTCACGAGCCCAACCTTGCCAGGGCGTGAATGTCTGCGCGCGGCTACGCGCGGACGCGGAGCGGCTGCCGCGCCGCCGAGAGCGTGCTCCCGGCGGCGCGGACGGCCATTCCCACGAGTGCGATCAGCGAGAGTCCAAGCAGGACCCCGATGAACAAGGCCTGGCGCTTGAGGCGGCGGCGCCTCATGCGACGAGCGCCTGCTCGCCGAGCTCTGAAGCGAGCACGTACGTCGGCTTGTACCCGACCATCCGCCCGAGCGGCGCGCCGAGCGCAAGGCCCATGCGCTGCATCCAGACCGGCGGGAACGGCAGCTGCACCGTGTCGAAATGGGCGCGCGCGATGACCGCGAGGCGCAGCGGGTTCGGCATGCCCTTCTTGTTGGTCTTGCCGTCGGCTGCGAGCGCGAACATCGTCTCGAGCAGCTGCTCGAACTGAAGCGCCGGCCGCACCTCGCAGACGAAGTGCGCCGCGCCGTCGCCGGCGTTGCGGAAGCGGTGCTTCATGCTGGCCGGCACGAGGATGCGGTCTCCGGGGCCGGCTACGAGCTCCTGCTTGTCGAGCTGGAACGCGAGCGTGCCGTCGAGGATCTCGAACCGCTCGTCCTGGGACGGGTGGACGTGGGCTGCGGCCACGAAGCCGCCCGGCTGCACGGTGCACTCGATCACGACCGCTTCGCCGTTCGTCTCGGCCGAGGTCTGGCGAAAGACGATGCGCTCGCCCGTGACGGGGTTCTCGATGGTGTCGCCTGCGTGGATCATTCTGTGCTCCTTTCGTTGGGATGACGCTTGGAACGATCGGAGCCGGCGCTTACGATCGGCTTATCGCCCGCTTATCGCGAGGACGGGGGGTCGTTTGGAGTTCAGGCTGCTGGGGCCGCTCGAGGTGCTCGAGCGTGGCGCCGTCGTCCCGCTCGGCGGCCCGCGCCAGCGGGCCCTTCTGACACTGCTGCTCCTGAGCGCGAACAAGGTCGTGTCGCGGGAGCGGCTGATCGACGGGCTCTGGGGAGAGGAGCCGCCGCCGGCCGCCGCCAACTCCCTCCAGGTGGCCGTGCACGGCCTGCGCAAGGCGCTCGGCGCAGACAGGATCGAGACGCGCGGGCCGGGATACGTGCTGCGCGTCTCGCCCGTCGAGCTCGACCTGGAGCGCTTCGAGCGGCTCGTCGAACGCGCCCGGAAGGAGTCGCCCGGGGCGGCGGCTACGACGCTCGAGGAAGCGCTTGCGCTCTGGCGCGGGGAACCCCTTGCGGACCTCGCCGATGCGTCGGCGGCCCTGACCGGGCTGGAGGAGGCGCGCATCGCCGCGCTCGAGCAGCGCATCGACGCCGACCTCGCGCTCGGCCGCCACGCCGAGCTCGCCGGGGAGCTGGAGGGCCTGATCGCCGAGCATCCGTTCCGGGAGCGGCTGCGGGGCCAGCTGATGCTCGCGCTCTACAGGTCGGGACGCCAGGCCGATGCGCTGGCGGCCTACCAGGGCGCCCGCGAGGCGCTCGTCGAGCACCTCGGCGTCGAGCCCGGGGAGGAGCTGCGCGGGCTGGAGCGCGCGATCCTGCGTCAGGACGCCTCGCTCGCGGCTCCCCGGCGCGAGCGGCAGAGCAAGCTGCCGGCCCCCGCGAGCTCGCTCGTCGGCCGCGGGCTCGAGCGGGCGGCGGTGACGGCGTTGCTGGGCCGCGACGACGTGCGGCTCCTCACGTTGACCGGACCCGGCGGCACGGGCAAGACGCGGCTCGCGCTCGAGGCGGCCGCCGAGCTCGCTCCAGGATTCGTCGACGGCGCTGCCTTCGTCGATCTCGCGCCGCTCGACGAGCCGGCGCTCGTACCAGCAACCGTGGCCCGCGCGCTCGACGTCGTCGAGAGTGAGGTCGCGACCGTGGAGAGGCTCAAGCAGGCGCTCCGGCCGCGGGCGATGCTGCTCGTACTCGACAACTTCGAGCGCGTAGACGACGCCGCGCCGCTCGTGAGCGAGCTGCTGTCGGCCGCGCCCGACCTGAAGGTGCTCGTGACGAGCCGGGTGGTCCTGCGACTTTCGGGCGAGCACGAGTACCCCGTGCCGCCGCTCCGCATCCCCGATCGGGCGCTCGTGCGCGACCTCGAGGGGCTCGGGCGGAACGAGGCGGTCGCGCTCTTCGTGGCGCGAGCGCGGGCCGTGCAGCACGACTTCAGGCTCTCGCGGGAGAACGCCGAGGCCGTGGCCGCGATCTGCGTTGACCTCGACGGGCTTCCGCTCGCCATCGAGCTGGCGGCCGCGCGGGTCACGCTGCACCCCCCGGCGCTCCTGCGGGAACGTCTCGAGCAGCGGCTGGAAGTCCTGACCGGCGGGCCGCGCGACGTGCCCGAGCGCCACCAGACCCTGCGCGCGACGATCGACTGGAGCTACGAGCTGCTCGATCCCGGCGAGCGGGAGCTGTTCGCGCGGCTTGCCGTGTTCGCGGGGGGCTGCAGCACGGACGCCGTCGAGTCCGTCTGCGAGGCGCCGCTCGAGACGCTCGAGACGCTGCTTGCCCACAGCCTGCTGCAGCGCGAGACCGCCCGAGGGGGCGAGCCGCGCCTCCGCATGCTCGAGACGGTCCGTGCCTACGCGAGAGAGCGCCTGGAAGAGAGCGGGGAGGCGGAGCGCTTGCGAGAGCGTCACGCGGCGTACTTCCTGGAGCTCGCCGAGACGCTCGGGGCCGCGCTGTGGGCCCCCGTCCAGGGGCCCGAGCGGGGCGGCCGGCTCGACCGGCTGGAGGCGGAGCACGACAACCTGCGCGCGGCACTCGCCTGGGCCGAGCGGCACGACCCCGAGGTGGGGCTGCGCATCGCGGCGGCGCTCTGCGACTTCTGGGCCGACCGCAGCTACCTGCGCGAGGCGCTCAGCTCGCTCGAGCGCGCTCTCGCCGGGGCCGGGTCGGCCCCGGCGCCGCTCCGCGCGAAGGCGCTCCACGGCGCGTGCTATGTCGCCTTCCTCCAGGGTGAGTACGAGCGCGGAGACGAGCTCGGCGAGGCGTCTCTGGCGCTCTACCGCCAGCTCGGCGACAGGGAGGGCGAGGGCCGGACGCTGCACATCCGAGGCTGGGCCGCGGCGCATCGCGGCGACGTCGAGCAGGCGGCGAGGCTCGCCGGCGACTCGCTCGCCCTCGCGCGGGAGCTCGGGCACACGCGCGGGGTGATCGTCTCGCTCAACGGGCTCGCGAACGCGGCGGCGGCGGCGGGCGACCGCAAGCGCGCCGTGGCGCTGTACGAGGAGGGCCTGGAGCTGGCCCGCGAGCACGGCGACCGCGTCGGCCAGGCCGGGATCCTCGGTGCGTGGGGAGGGCTGGCCGCCGAGCAGGGCGACGACGAGACCGCCGGCCGGATGCTGGCCGAGAGTCTCGTTCTGTGCCACCAGGACGGCCACACGAGGGGCGTCGGCGGCTGCCTACACAACATCGCCATGCTGGCCCAGAGGAACGGCCGTCAAGACACGGCGGTCGCGCTCTCCGCCGCAGCGGCCGGGGTGCTGGACGCGCTCGGCGGCTCGCTGCCGCCGGTCTCCCGCGCCGCCGCCGAGGAGGTGGTCGCCGCTGCACGGGCGGCTCTCGGCGAGGAGCAGTTCGCGGCGGCGTGGACGCACGGCCGGGCGCTCTCCCTGCACGAGGCGGTCGACCTGGGGCGGGCCGCCGCCACGCCGTGAGCCGCGCTATACTGGCGCCGCGACGCGGGGTGGAGCAGTCAGGTAGCTCGCCGGGCTCATAACCCGGAGGTCGCAGGTTCAAATCCTGCCCCCGCTACTCGGAAGGGCCACTAGGCTGCAAGCGTTCTGCAAGCAGTCGGCTTCCGCGGGATGCTCGCGGAGAGGTGCGTAGAGTTGCCCGTGACAGTCACGCCCGGGCGGGCACGCCTGAAAGGTGCAAGGCCGCTTTGGACTTTCTTGCCGCACTCGCTCTGCTAGGCGGTCTCCTCTGGGCCGTCTACCAGCTGGCTGACCTGTTCACGGCGCTCGTGCGGCGGCTCAAGGGCGAGCGGTGACGGGCGCGGTAGCGTTGCCTATGCGCCGGAAGCTCCGACGAGCCTCCCCGCTACTGCAAAAGGCCCGCAAAAGCCTTTTTTGTTGTTCTACACGGGGGCGCCGAGCCCGATCGATCCAGCGGCCTCGTCGAACCTCAGCGGAGCAACTTGATCTCGCAGTGGATCCCGGGCGCCTGAGTGAGGCGTCGGTCGGCGGTTAGAAGGGAGGTCTCCAGTGCTTCGGCGAGCGCAACGTACGCCGCATCGTAGGGCGTGAGGTTGTCGCGAAGCTCCCAGATCCGATTCATGAGGGGCTGATGCGGAGCACGTGCGAGTGGGAGGGTGGCGAGGTCGGCGAGCGCCTGGGCCGCCCGTCGTTCGCCAAGCCCTCCGGCTCGGGCGGCGCGCCGCCACACGGACGCCACTTCGAGGTCGATGAGCTCAGGCGCGAACAAGCGCTCGTCGGTGAGCTGGCTGCGTGCCCGCTCTC
>JBHEMZ010000093.1:0-6545 GCA_046262315.1 Gaiellaceae bacterium | reverse complement strand
CACCGCGGTGTCAGCGCCGCTCGGAACGCGGGTCTTGCGCAAGCGCGCGGCGACGTCGTCGCCTACCTCGACTCGGACAACGAATGGAACCCGGAGTACCTCCTGCTGATGGTCGACGCGCTCGCGCGCCATCCCGAGGCGGCAACCGCCTACGCCGGGCTGCGGGTGCTCGGAGACCCGCGCGGCGAGTTCGCGCGTCTCGCCTCCTTCGACCGCGAGACGCTGCTCTGGGGCAACTTCATCGACATGAACGTCTTCGTGCACCGGCGGTGGGTTGCGGAGCAGCTCGGCGCGTTCGACGAGGAGCTCACCCGACTCGTCGACTGGGACCTGATCGTCCGCTACACGCGGCTCTACCCCCCGGTCCTCGTCCCGTTCCTGCTCGCCACGTACAACACCGGCCTCGCGGGCGAGACGATCTCTTCGCGAGAGTCGCTCGAGACGAACCGGGCGCGCGTCCTTCGCAAGCATGGGCCTGAGCTGGCGTGGCGCGGCCTCGAGCCGGTGCGCATCGGCTATGTGCTCTGGGACTGGCCGGCGCTCTCGCAGACCTTCGTCGTCGACGAGGTCCGGCACCTGCTCGAGCGCGGCTATGACGTGAAGGTCTACTTTCGGGCCGACCCCGATGCTGCGGCGATCATCGACTTCCCCGTGGACGCCGTTCGTGTCTCGGGGCCGAAGGAGCTGGCTGAGCAGCTGCGTCGGGACGAGCGCACGGTCCTGCACTCGCACTTCGCGTACCCGGCCGTGACGCGGCTCACCTTCCCGGCCGCGGTGCAGGCGGGGATCCCCTACACGTTCATGCCGCACGCGGTGGACATCTTCAACTATGAGAACGCCGCGAGAAACCAGATCGACGAGATCACCCAGGACCCGCTCTGCCTGAGGGTCTTCGTCTACGGCGACTTCCACCGCAACTACCTCATCGAGCGCGGTGTGCCGGCGGCGAAGCTTGCGCCCGCGCGTCAGGCGCTTCGCTATTCGCCAGGCGGCGACGATGTCTCCGACGCGATCGCGAGCAGACTCGGTCGGCGCCGCCGCGTCGTCACCACGATCGCGCGCTTCATCGAGAAGAAGGGCATCGAGGATCTGATCACGGCCGCGGACCTGCTCCGCGACGAGGACGTCGAGGTGCGGATCTACGGATACGGCCCGCTCGAGAAGCACTATCGCGCCCTCGTGCGAAAGCTCGGCCTCGACAACGTCCGGCTGCTGGGCATGCTCGAGGGGGCAGACGCCGTGCGGACCGCCTACGCGGAAGCCGATGTCTTCGCCCTGCCGTGCACGCGGGACGAGAGCGGCGACATGGACGGCCTGCCGACGGTCCTCCTCGAGGCGATGGCGCTCGGCGTCCCTGTCGTGACGACCGGCGTCTCGGGGATTCCGGGGCTCGTGCGCGACGGCGTCTCGGGCGTCCTCGTTGCGGACCGTGACCCGCAGGCGCTTGCCGCGGCCCTGCGCGCGACGCTCGAGATGCCCGCCCAGCGGCTCCGTCGGCTGATCCGCAACGGCCAGGACACCGTCCGTGAGCACGCCGGTGTCGACGCCACCGTGGACACGCTCCTCGACGCCTGGGCGCGTCCACCGGTCGACATCGCGCTCGTCACGTACTCCCGAGACGATCCGGACGGGTACCGCGAAACCGAGGAGGTCCTGCGACGCGTCGTCGAAAATACGACGACGCCCTACACGCTCACGATCGTCGATAACGCGAGCGACGCGGAGTTCGTGAGTCGGTTGCGGTCATTCGCAGAGGGTCGCGACAACGTCCGGCTCCTCGCCCTCTCCGAGAACCGTTTCTGGGGACCCGGGTTCAACGTCGCCCTCGAGCACGGCTCGGGGGAGTTCGTCTTCTACGTCTGCAGCAACGAGGGCTTCGTCGCCAAGGTCGGGTGGGAGAGGGAGTGCCTGCAGTTCATGCGCGCGCATCCCCGCGTCGCCCTCGGGGGACATCTGATCTCCTCGCCGCGTTTCCATGACGGTGACGGCTACCGGCGCCAGCCGTGGTTCTCGAGCTTCCGCAACCGATGGTTTGCCAAGAAGAACCCGAGGCGCGCGTTCCAGCACGTGCAAGGCGGCATCTTCGTCCTGCGCCGGGCCGCCTACGAGGAATCCGGGGGGTTCAACGACGCCGTGGCGCAGGCCGGCGCGGACGTCGAATACAGCTACTACCTGGAAAGCCGCGGCTGGGAGCTCGGCGACATCAAGCACCTTCCTTCCGTGACGACGAAGACCCGGCCGCCGGTCGGGGCGCTGATCGATGAGGACACCATCGCGTGCCATCCGCTGTCGCGGGACACCGTGCACGAGCTCGACTGGGCGGTGGCGATGCGGGGTCGGCGGTGCAACATATGCGGCTGGCAGGGCGAGCGGTTCGCCGACGGCGCCGGCGACGGCCAGACCGAGTGCCCGCAATGCCGAAGCACGCCGTTCGCTCGGGCCGCGTATCGCTTCCTCGCCAATTCGAACCTCGTCTATCGCAAGCGCACGTGTGCCGCGGTCTTGGATTCCGACGCGCTCGTGCCCGAGCTCGAGCGCATGTTCTCCCTCGGGCAGCACGTCGTCGTGGAACGATCGGAGACGGGATCCCTTGGTAGCCACCTCGGAAACGACGGGCACGGGGTCCTTGTCGACGTTCTGCTCGCCGGCCCGCTGCCGATGGGAGCCGGCGAGGAAGAGGTCCTCGCCACCGACGTGGACCGTCTGGTGGCCCACGACGGGGTGGCGTTTCTCGCGCTGGCGAACGGCCTCTCGTTCGGGGACGGCGACCCGATCCAGCGGTTGCGCACCGAGCTCGCGGGCCGGCGCCTCGACGCCGAGGAGGTCGTGTACCGCAGCCGCGTCACGGGCCTCGAGGGAACCGACCTTCTCGTCGTGCGCCGGAGCTAAGCCTTAGCCGTTGCGGAGCGGGTTGGGGAGTTGTCGGAGTCGACCCCGCGCTCGTTGAAGGTACTTGGCGAGATGTCGGCTCGGGGAAGCCGCTCGGCTCGGGGCCCCGCCCGACTCGGGCCGCAGTTCGGTCAGAGTCTCCCCTACGAGCTGCGCGAAGAACCTCCGCTCGTCCTCCGAAGCGTCGCTCAACGACCATGTCGAGGGCTCCCTCGGCTCGTTCGGAGGAGAGAACAGGCTTTCGTGGCGCCCTCCGAGGTAGGTCTGGACCAACCGCTCGTTCGAGGCGGCGAAGTGAGCGGCGAGGCGAACCACCATCTCCTGAGTGAGGGGTGAGAAGGGTCGGTCATCGGTAAACGCCGCTTCGATGCGTCGGCGTGCGCGCCGGAGCATCTCCTGGACCGCCCTCTGCTGAGGCCGCGGGTGCGGTTCTGCGGGCGGCGGTACCAGCACGTCGAGATGGTGGTCGGCCAAGAAAGCTCGCAAGAGCCGGAGCATCTCGGTGGTCCGGGCGCCGGGTCGCGGGTTTGCGTGGTCCGGGGGCTCGGGCGGCGCCCCCAGCCCGACCGAGCTCCAGAAGTCCGTCACGGCATCGCCGCCAAGCAGGAGGTCGGCGCCGTAGGGTCGAAGCTCGAGCCGGTCGCCGAAGGCCTGCCGCCACGGCCTGAACGTCTCGGGGTAGTCGAATCTCCTATCCACCATCATCCGCTCGAGAGCCTGCTCGAAGGGCTCCCAACCCCGCCCCGTCCTAACCCTCACGGCGTATTGCGACTCGATCCGCTCCCATTGCGGCCGCACGTAGCCGAGGACGTCCACCTGCGCGGGCTGGAGCTCCTCGCAGAGATGGCGTGCCCACTCCACCGGTCGAGGGCTGCCCACCGTGAGGAGGTCCTCGCTGGAGACAACGAGGGTCGCTGGTCGCGCCTTCCGTACCTCCTCGAGGATTCCGAGGTGGCTCGGCACCTTCGCCAGTGGCGCGTCGGTGCTCCGGAGCTCGCGGGCAAGCTGGGCGTGACCTGGGCCCCCGCGTCCGGCACGGGGATACAGGACGCCTCGGGCGAGCAGGTGGTCGTGTGCCTTGCCGAGCGAAACCTGGATCGCGGTGGTCCCGGTCTTATGCGTCCCGATGTGGAAGACAATGCGCTCGAGCACTCGAGGAGCACCCTAGGAGGACGTCCGCAGAAGCCGCCGAAGCGACTTCGGCCGCCTCCATCCCACCGGCTTCGCCGCGGCCTGCCTGCCGTCACCGACGATCTCGACAAGCGCACGGTGGAGAAGGGCTTGCTCGAGCGGGGAGGCGCGAGAGGTCAAGAGCTCGTCGAGGCGGGAGAGGTCTCCCGACTCCCCCGCGTGCCCGACGCCCTGAATGAACGCATCGGTGTCCCATCCGAGCTCGGAGATGAGCTCGCGGTTCCCCGCCTCGTAGACGTCGTGGGAGTACCGTTTCAGGATGCTGCGCGAGCGCCTCGCCTCTTCGGACTCCGCTCCGTCGAGCTGCTCCACGAGCTTCTTGATGCGCCCCATGGCGTGGTTGTCGTGCGGGGACTCCCAGAGGAGGCCCCTCGGCACTGCCCGCAGCGCCCGGACGACGTCGAGCGGCAGGCCTTGGTTCTCCCACGGCGGATCGGGCGCCACGGGCGCATCCGGTCCTCGGAGGAAGCGCCGATCGAAGTCCGTTGCCACGTTCCCATCGAGCAGGTCGCGGCGAAACGGCCTCGGAAGGAAGTGGACGTCGGGGGCAAGTCGCCCGACGGTACGGTACGTCTCCACGTACCTGAGTTGCCGCTCCCGGCTGGCGAGATAGGCCGACGGAAGCGCGCTGTACCGAAAGCCCCACTGGCGCCACGCCGCCTCGTGGCTCGTGTCCTGCGGGCGGACGTAGTAGGCGACGTGGACTTCGTGTCGGCGCGTCAGATCCTGAAGCGCCGCGAGGAAGTCGGCATCGGGCCGCCAGAAGAACTCGGCAAACGCCTCGCTCGCGAGCACGACGAATCGCTTCGACTCCGCCCGCTCGTCGAGGCTCGCCGCAAACGACTCGATGAGTCGTTCGCGGTGCTCGGTCGCCGCGTCCGCGGCGATCGGGAGTGAGACTGAGTTGGGCGAGCCGCGGACGTGGCGAACGACGCGGACGACCCCGTCCCTGGCCCGCGCAACGCAGACGTGAATGCCGGATTCGCTTCTGAGGTGACCGGCATGCTGACCGAGCCAAGCGACAACCGAGGACGAGCCGGCCTTCGGCATACCCGCGTGAATGACGATCTTGCCCATGCTGTCGCAGCGAGTCTAGACCGGATCGTGCCAGCAGGGTGAGCGCCCCACCGAGGCGGTTCCAGAGGGCATAGGGGTAGGCTTGGACGATGGCTCTTGACAGGGCTCAGATCCTGCGTACCGCAGCCGCGCACTGGACGAGGAAGGCCAAGGAGCCCTACCAAGGACCGACCCGCTGGTGGCAGCACCCGATCATTGTGCGCCACGTAAACAAGTCGATCTGCGGCGCTCCAGTCGATGGAGAGGCCGCTGGGGACGTCTCGCTGCTCGAGCGTCGGCTGGAAGGACGTGTATTCGGCAGGGCTATCTCGGTCGGCTGTGGCAGCGGTCCAAAGGAAATGGGCCTAATGCACGCCGGGCTCGTGTCTCACTTCGATCTCTACGAGGTCTCCGATGCTCGAATCCAGCAGGGGCAAGAGCTGGCCGATCTCCACGGGCTCGGCAATCGGATCACTTGGCATAACCGCGCGGTGGACTTCGCGAGTGCTGCGCTCGACGGCAAGTACGATCTCGTCTACTGGAACAACGCGCTGCATCACATGCTCGACGTCGACCAAGCGGTGCAGTGGAGCAAGCGAGCGCTTCGGCCGGGCGGTTTCTCTACATGAACGACTTCGTCGGTCCGAACCGGATGCAATGGCCAGACGAGGCCCTGGCCATCGCCTCGAGAGCTCGTGAGCTCCTTCCCCAGCGGCTGCTGAAGCGGCCGACCGGCGAAGGCTACCTCTCTACGAGGGTGAAGCGCGTCAATCCCGACAAGCTTGCGGCCGCCGATCCCACCGAGTGCGCCGACAGCGACGACATCCTGCCTGCGATCCGCCGCCACTTCCCGGCTGCGTGGATAAAGCCAATCGGTGGCACCATCTACCATGCAGCGCTCCACAACGTCATCGTCAACTTCACCGACGAAGATACGCCACTGCTCGAGATGCTGTTGTTGCTCGACGACGTCTGCACGATGTCTGGTCACACGCACTACGCGGTAGCGCTTGCTGCCCGTCAGGCGGCGGAGCACGAGCCGTAAGCGGGCCGGCCTTCTCGGTGTAGAAGGCCTTCGCGCGATCCACGTTCGAGACAGGAACCACGACGACCTACGGTCCTCATGCGGCGGTTCCTCCTCCTCTCGTTGGGCTTGGTCGCGCTCGTCAAGCTCCCAATTGGAGCCAGACGAAACGGGAGGACCGCCGTCTCAACCGAGACCTGGCCGCACCTTTGCGCACCCCACCTGGTTAATTCCTTCCCGTGAGGATTCTGATCACCGGAGGCGCCGGCTTCGTCGGCGCCAACCTCGCCGTCTCCCTTGCCACTCGGCGTGCCGAGTGGGACATCGTCGCCCTCGACAGCCTCAGGCGGCGCGGCTCCGAGTTGAACTTGCATCGCCTACGGGC
>JBHEMZ010000092.1:0-30246 GCA_046262315.1 Gaiellaceae bacterium | reverse complement strand
GCCACCCGCCGCTCAAGCTCCGCCCGCTCCTCCCTGCTCAGCACGATCTCGAAAGGACTCTTCGCCATGGCGCCCTCTTCGACGCCAACCCTCCGGTCCCTTCAACCGATCACGACCGAACTTACGGCCGGGAGCACTTAGACCCAGCTTGGCGCCGATGGAGGCGGGCTATTCGGTGCTGCGGTACATGCGCAGGACGGACATCACCGTCAGCAGCGCGATCTTCACGTCCAGCCACAGCGACCAGTTCTCGATGTAGTGGTTGTCCCACTCGACCCGGTCAGAGAGGCATGTCTTGCCGCGCAGCCCGTTGACCTGGGCCCAGCCGGTGATGCCGGCCTTGACGCGGTGGCGATCGGTGTAACGGTAGATGTCACGCTCGAAGCGCTCGACGTACTCGGGACGCTCGGGTCGCGGGCCGATGAGGCTCATCTCGCCGCGCAGCACGTTCAAGAGCTGCGGCAGCTCGTCGACGGAGGTTTGCCGGAGAAACGCGCCGACAGGAGTGCGCCGGTCGTCGCCCTCGACGCCGCCGGGCGCCGTGTCCATCGGCAGCCACTCGGGCTCGAGCGCGTCCGCGCCATCCTGCTGGAGCTTCATCGTGCGCAGCTTGAGCATCTCGAACGGGCGCCCGTCGCGACCGACGCGCGTCTGCCGGAAGAAGATCGGCCTACCGAGCGACAGGCGGACGGCGAGCATCGCGCCGAGCAGGAGCGGCAGCGAGAGCAGCAGCGCTATGCCGGCTACGAGCCGGTCGACCGAGTACTTGACCGCGAACTGCCAGCCCTTCGGATTGGCCTGGTGAGCGGTGATCAGGGGCAAACCACCCATGTGGTCGATCGAGATGCGCTCGCCGAGGCGCTCGAAGAGGCGGGGCACAAACGAGACGCCGACGCCGAGTGCGTCGCACGTGCGCACGAGTCGCAGTAGCACCTCGTGCGGCGCCGTCGAGAAGGTCACGACGACGTGCTGGACGCGGTAGCTGCGCACAAGCCGGTCGAGATCCCAGCTCGCGCCGAGCACCGGGAGCATCGGACCCCCCTCGCCGTCGAGCGGCTCCTTGTCCAGGAAGCCGATCGGGTGGAGGCCGAGCTCCGGGCGTTCGAGCAGGCGACGGGCGGTGAGGCGGCCGATCTTGCCCGCGCCGACAATCAGGGTCGTTCGGGCGTCATCGCCTTGAGCGCGGGCGCGGGTTTGGGACCAGGAGAGCGCCGCCCGGCCGGCCGCCAGGTAGACCGTGGCGAAGACCCACGGACGGAAAACCTCCGCGGCAAGGGCCTCTCCGTCGGCCAGGAGCACACGCAGCGAGAGCACGACCATCGCGGCGAGCGCCGTGACGGTCACGACACCGCGCAGGTCGTCGAGAATGTCCAGGCGCAACCGTGGCGCGTACATGCCGCGGGCGCGTGCGAACACCAGCACCAGACCTGAGAAGACGATCAGCCAGACCGAAGAGGTGCGCGGCAGGTCCGAGTGGTACGCGCCGAGCGCGGTGGCGCCGGCGGCGGTCGCCAGCATCGCGCAGTCGATCGACAGGCGACCGAGCGACCAGAAGGCGTTTGAGTGCAGCCGCTGACGGCCCGCTGCGCGTGCGCGCAGTGCGGCAAGCGTGCCGACCCCGGGATCGGCAGTCGTGGTCGGCAGTGACGTCATGCGGGCATTACGCCTTTCTGGCGCTCAGGCAGGGACACCGGACGCGGTCGCTCTTAGCGCTGCTTCGCGCGTGCCGCGCGCCGGAGGCCGAAACCGACCGAGAGCAGGAAGCCGCCGCCGACCGTGAGCAGCGCCAGGTCGAAGCCCGTGAAGGGCAGGCCTGACCGCGTGCGCGTCGTCCGCAGTGGATTGTCCTGGCCGATTCTGCGTCGGATCTCCCGGTTCATGTCCGGGACGATCGTCGGCCCACCGTATCCCTGGATGGCCGGATTGCGCAACGCCGCCTGAAGATCGGCGATCGAATACCGCCCGTCCAACCGTCTGTTGTCCTCGTAGTCACGATAGATCTGACTCGGCGTCGCCGCCATCGCCGCCGGAACGGCGAGAACCGCGAACGCCACGAGGACGGTCACCCCCCTGGTAAACCTCCCCATGGAACGCTCTCCTTCCCTCAGTTGCCCCTCGCATCGCATCGTAATACAAAAAAATGAAATGTCTCGGGGGGCAGATTTGCAGGAGTTATCGGCTGTGCAGGCGAACGGCTTGAGTCAGGTGACGGCCAGCGGGCGCCGCGAGGCGGGTGACACAGTCGTGCGCGATATCACGCTCGCCGCGCCGACCGCCGCCGCCTGCTGCCTGACCGTGGGGCTCGCGTGGCGCGAGCAGGGCAGCATCGCGGCCGGAGACTGGCTGCCCTATGCGCTGCTCGCGGCGCTCCTCGTGGCCGTCGTGCTCGTCGCGGGTGCGGCGGTCGTACCGGGCCGCGCGCCGCTTGCCGGCGTCGCCGGGCTGGCCGCGCTCGCCGCCTGGACGGCGCTCTCCGCCTCGTGGTCTCCCCTTCCCTCCGCCGCGCGCGACGAGGCCCTGCTCGTGGCGCTGTACGCCCTGGCGCTCGCGCTGCCGCTCGTCACGCTGCGAACGCACGGCGGCCGAGCGGCCGCTGTGGGCGCTGTGATCACCGTTTGTGCCGGCCTCGCGCTCGCGACCGCCCTTGCGCTCGCCTTCGGTTCCGACCCCGAGGAGCGGTACTACTACGGGCGGCTCGCCTCGCCGGTCGGCTACGTGAACGCGCAGGCTGCAGCCTTCCTCGTCGCCTTCTGGCCTGCGGTGTCGCTGGCGGCGCGCCGCACGCTTCCCATTGCCTTGCGCGCCCTCGCAACGGGCGCGGCCACCTGCCTGCTCGCCGCCGGGCTGACGACGCAGAGCAAAGGCGGCGCAGTGGCGCTCGCCGCTTCGGCCTTGCTGGTGCTTGGGGTATCGCGCGACCGGCTGCGCCTGGCCGTGCCCGCGCTCGTGGCGCTCGCGCTCGCGGCAGTCTCGTACGCTCCCCTCACGGAACCGTTCGGCGTGCGCGGCGAGGGCGACGCGCTCGTCGACGCAGCCCGGGAAGCCGGCGGGCGGACACTCATGCTGACGCTCGCCGGGCTGGCGCTCGGCGCAGGCTACGCGGCGCTCGACCGGCGCGTCCAGCTCGGTCCGCGCGCACGCCGGGCCACGGGCGGCGCGGCGGCTGCTCTGCTGGCCATCGCCTGTCTTGCGAGCGTCACCGCCTTCTTCGTCCAGGTCGAGCGCCCGCGCTCCTTCCTGGGCGACAAATGGGGCGACTTCAAAACCATGCCGGAGCGTGAGGAAGGCTCCAGCCACCTCGTCAACCTCGGCTCGAACCGCTACGACTTCTGGCGGGTGGCCCTGGAGGACTTCCGCGACCATCCGCTGGCGGGGATCGGCGCGCGTGGCTGGTCCGTCTCCTATCTCGAGCACGGCCGCAGCGACGAGACCCCGCGCCGCTCACATTCCGTGGAGCTCGACGCGGCGGGCGAGACCGGCCTCGTGGGCCTCGGGCTGCTGGCCGCCGCCTTGCTTCCGCCGCTCCTGCTCGTCGGCCGCCGCGCTCGCAGCGACCTCCTCGCCGCGGGCGCGCTCGGCTCGGCCGCGTACTTCGCGGTGCACGCGTCCGGAGACTGGGTGTGGACGATCCCCGCCGTCGGGCTGCCGCTCTTCCTCCTGCTAGGCGCCGGCTGCGCGGCGGCGGACGCGCCCCCTCTGGCGCGCCGTCTGGCGCTTCCGGGCGCGGCGCTCGCCGCAGCTGTGGCGCTGCTCGCGTTCGCGCCGCCGTGGCTCTCCGCGCGCATCACCGCGGAGGTGCTCGAGCAGTCGAGCGGGAACGCCCATGCCGACCTACGCTGGGCGCGCCGCTTCGACCCGCTCTCGACGGATCCCCTCGTCGCCGAGGCCGAACTGGCGCCGCGGCCCGCGGCCGCCGTCGCGCCGCTCGAGCGCGCCGCACGCCGCGAGCCGCGTTCCGCTTTCGTTCGCTTACTGCTCGGCCGGGCGTACCTCGCTGCCGGTCGCCGGCCCGAAGCGCTTCAAGAGCTGGCTGCCGCACACCGCCTGTCCCCGCGCGACGAGCACATCGCAAACACGCTTCGGGCGGCGAAGAACAGCAAACGGCCCGGGTAGGCTGCCGCGGATGGACGGACCGGGCAAGGCGCTCATCACGGGCGGCGCCGGCTTCATCGGCTCACACCTGTCCCAGTTGCTCCTCGAGCGAGGCTGGGAGGTGTATGCGCTGGACGACCTCTCGACGGGCTCGGTCGCCAACGTCGCTCACCTGCGCGACGACCCACGCTTCCACCTCGTCGTCGAGTCGGTGCTTTCGCCGTCGGTCGTCAGTGAGCTCGTCTTCAAGTGCGACGTCGTCTACCACCTGGCCGCCGCGGTCGGCGTGCGCCTGATCGTGGAGCAGCCCGGCCGCACGCTGCTGACCAACGTGCAGGGCACGGAGACGGTGCTCGAGTACTGCGCACGCTTCGACAAGCCGGTGCTGATCGCCTCGAGCTCGGAGGTGTGCGGCGACCACCCCGAGGAGCAGCAGCCGCTGCGCGAGGACGCTCGGCGCATCTACGGGCCCACGACGGCCAAGCGCTGGGCGTACGCGGACTCGAAGGCGCTCGACGAGTTCCTCGCGCTCGCGCTGCGCGAGGAGCGCGGGCTGCGCGTCGTCATCGCGCGGCTCTTCAACACCGTCGGGCCTCGCCAGAGCGGGCGCTACGGCAACGTCATTCCACGCTTCGTGGGCGCGGCGCTCGCCGGCGAGCCGTTCGAGATCCACGGCGACGGCACCCAGACGCGCTGCTTCTGCCATGTTTCCGACACGGTGCGGGCGCTCGTTGGCCTCGCGGAAAGCGGCGAGACCCGGGGCGAGATCTACAACGTCGGCTCGACGGACCCGGTGACGATCAACGAGCTGGCCGAGAGCGTGCGACAGGCCACGGGCAGCGCCTCGGAGCTCCTCTACGTACCGTACGAGCAAGTCTACGGCCAGGGGATCGACGAGATGTTCCAGCGCATCCCGGCAATCGAGAAGATCCAGGCCTCGATCGGGTGGCGCCCGACCGTGGGGCTCGACCAGATCCTCACCGAGGTGATCGAGTACCAGCACGGCGAGACGCCCCGCGCGCCGGCAGCCGAGTCCACCGCACCGTGACCGCCCGCAGCGATGCTGCGGCACCGAGTGAGGCCGGCCTCACTGCGGCAGCCGCGACAACGGGCCGCACCGTCCTCGGAGGAGGCGCCTGGAGCACGGCGGGCCGGATCATCCCCCAGCTCTACACCCTCGTCCTCTCGATCGCCGCCGCCCGCTTCCTGACCACGGGTGAGTTCGGGCGCCAGAGCTTCATCGCCTTCGTGGAGCTCTCGCTCGTGATGCTCCTGACCGCCGGCCTGCCGCTCGCACTGATGCGTTACATCGGCGAGTCGCTCGGACGCGGGCGCGCCGACGTCGTCCGTGGACTCATCCGTTGGGCGTGGGCGGTCGAGGCAGCAGCGGCGATTCTGGGCGCAGGAGTCCTCGTCGCGGCGGCCGCACTCGGCGCCGAGCCGACGGGGGCCTGGGCGCTCGCAGGCGTCGCGTGCGCCCTCGGGATCCTGCACACCGTGCCCAGCTCGCTCCTGATCGGCGCCCAGCTGTGGCGGCCGGCCACCACCGCCGGGCTCGTCAACGGGGGGATCGCCACGGTCGCCACGGTGGCCGTCCTGGCGGCAGGGGGAGGGATCACGGGCATGTTCGCGGTCGAGGCCGTGACGTCGGCCGCGATCCTCGTCTGGACGACGATCCTGGCCCGGCGGGCAGAGGTGCGCATCAGTCCGAGCACCGCGTCTGCGGGCGAGCTGCAGCGGCAGGTGACACGCTGGGCCCTCGTCGCCACGATCGGCGTGGCCCTCAACTTCATCGTGTGGCGGCGCTCGGAGTTCTTCTTTCTCGATCGATTCTCGTCCGACACGGAGATCGGGCTGTACTCGATCGCGTTCTCGCTCGTGGTCGCGATGACGAGGCTTCCGGAAGCGTTTGCCGACGTGATCACCCCGGCCGTCGCGACGCTCTACGGCGCTGGCGCGCACGAGCGCATCACGAAAGGGTACAGCCGCGCCGTCCGGCTCCTCTTGATCCTCGCGCTCCCCTTCACGGCGGCCGGGTTCGCCCTCGGCCCCGCCGCGATCACGGCCGTGTGGGGAGACGAGTACGCGGGTGCAACCCCGCCGCTACTGATCATGCTCGGCACCTTCCCGTTGCTGCCGCTCCTGTACGTCGCCCGCTCGGCGCTCGTGGGAATCGGCCGCCAGCGCTTCCTGATCGCCGTCAGCGCAGTGGCCGCCGCCGTCGACATCAGTCTCGCCGTCACGCTGGTGCCGCGCTACGACGCAGTCGGGGCGACGCTTGCGAACGGAAGTGCGCAGCTGGCGGCGGCGATTCCCCTGACCCTGTACGCACGGCGGACATTCGGCCAGCTCGACTGGGCGCCCGCAGCGCTGCTGCGGACGGCCGTGGCGTCAGGCGCAGCGGGACTGGCAGCGCTGGCGGCCGTGCTTCTACTCGGCGGGCTGGCGGGGGTGCTGGTCGGCCTCGCTGCCGGAGTCATCGTCTTCGGCGCCCTCGCGGCCGCGGTCAAGATCCTGCCCGCCGAGGACGCGGCCTGGCTCGACGGCGCGCTGGGACGCATCGCGGGCGGCAGGCTCGGGCGCGCGGCGCTCCTCTTCGGGCAGCGCCCCCGCTGAGCGGCCCGCGGCGGCGCGGCGGATGAAGCCCGCCCCCAGGCCGGCGAGGAAAGGCAGCTGGAGAGCAGCGGAGCGGCCGTTCAGCGTGACCGCTCCACGGGCCAGCCAGTAGAGGTGGTGACCCGCTTCGCGCAGAGCAACCTTCACGGCGAGGCGGTCGCCCGTGAGCACGTGCTTCGCGGTCTGCGCCCCGGCGCCGTAGCCGTACCGGTAGTGCAGGCCGACGTGCGCCCCGGCCGGTCGCGGGTCGTGGTGGCGAATCTCGACCATGTCGGAACACACGACTTCCCAGCCCGCGCGCTGAAGCCGGTATACGAGGTCCGTCTCCTCCGCGGAGTGGAAGGGCGTACCGGCGCCGAGCGTCTCGTCGAAGAGCCCGACCTCGTCGAGCGCACGGCGGCGAAGGGCGATGTTCGCACCGAAGCAGAGCCCGAACGGCCGTGAGCCGAGCCGGTGGACTCCTGCCCGTGCCCCCGAGAACGGACGCCCGAGCTCGTCGAGGACGCGCCCGCACACCGCGCCCGCACGCGGCGCCGACTCGAACACGCGCACGATGGCGCGCAGCCAGTCTGCGCCGGCCGTCACGTCGTCATCCGTAAACGCGAGGAGCGGCGTCGAGCTCGCCCTGATGCCGGTGTTCCGCCCCCGGGACAGCCCCGGATCGCTGCGCAGGTAGACGACGAGGCCGGCCGAGCGCACGAGCCGTTCCGTCTCGGCTCCGGCGCTCTGGTCGACGACGACCGCAGGGAAGCCGGCGGTGGTGATCTCGCGCAGCAGCGGCATGAGGTGACGCTCGACCGACCGCGGGCGGTCGCGGGTCGACACGATCAGTGTAATGTCGCTCACCCCGAGCCGCCCTCGAGCCAGGCGATGCACTCGCCGCGCGTCAGTTCGTGGCGGATGAGATTGAGCGTCAGCCGCGGGCCGAGCAACGGTAGCTGCGAGCGGTACGCCTTGCACGCGAGCACTTTCCTCGCCCTGGCGACCGGCCCCGCGCGAAGCGACACCCAGGAGCCGCGCGCGCCGGCCGGAGGCCTGGGACTCGCTTCCGACCACATGCCGTACGGCTGCTCGACGTAGAGCCCGATCCGCCGCGTGGGCAGTGGCTCTGCGAGCAGGAGCCGGGCGAGTGCGGCGTGATCGGGGTGCTCGAGCGGAAAGCCGGGGACGAGGACGACCGGGGCGTCCCGTAGCCGCTCGGCCACCGCCTCGCGGGCGCGCGCATCGTCGCCGGGGGTCCTGTACTGCGAATCGCCGAAGGCCAGCCACTCGGCCGAGCCGCCGAGCAACCGCACGGCGTGCGCGTCCTCGCGGCGCCGCGCGCGCGCAGCCTCTCCCGCCGTGCGGAAGCCCGCGCGGGCGTCCCAGTAGCCGGCGGGCTGCTCGGAATCGGGATCGCCCGCGAACACCGTCAGCACGGTGACGGCGCTGCCGCGCACGGTCGCGGATGCGATCGCCGCCCCGAGCGAGAAGACGGCGTCGTCGAGATGGGGCGAGAGGACGACCACGCGGCCGGGGGGGAAGCCTTCCCCGCTCATTCAACGCGGGTAGGCACAGGCCCGAGCCGAAGGCCGCGCCGGCGCACGCGGGCGGAGACGTGTAACGCGAGCGGCCGAAGGGTGCGCTGCCGGGCGCAAGCGGCGACGATCCCCCCGTGGTACGAGAGGTTGTCCAGCACCCCGATGGCCGCGAACGAGAGGGGATTCAGCGGCGGCCGCAGCCGCACCCAATCGGCGAGCGTCGGGCCGGCGAGCGCGGCTGCCAGGACTGGCCACGCCCAGACGGCCTCCGCAACGGCGAGCTCGAGAGCGAGCGTCCCGGCCGCCACCGGCGCCGCGTAGTACCGGCTCAGCGCGCGTGCGCCATGGTAGAGGAAGGAGCCGGCATCCCGCCCGTGCGCCCGCAGCCGCGCAGTCGAGGACTCCCCGTCGTCGCGGCCGAAGGCGAGGTCGAGCAGCAGCGGACCGAGCGCGAGCGGCGCAAGCTCGGCGCGTCCCACCGCCACTGCCACTGCGGCTCCCGCAAGAGCGAGGGCCGGCAGCACCGGAAGCTCGAGTACGCGGCGGGGATGCCCGTGCCGGCGGAGGAGCGGCACCTCGGAAGCGGCGTAGGTCATGCGCCGCCGCACGAAGTCGACCGGCGTATCCCGGTGGTCGAGTTGCACCCGGCCGCGCGGGTTGTAGACGACTCGGCGGCCGGCCGCCGCGAGACGCCAGACGAGATCGAGGTCCTCGCCGACGCGCAACGTCGTGTCGAAGCCGCCTGCTGCGGTGAAGTCGGCGCGCCGGACGAGCATGCTCGCGCCCGAGAGGTAGCTCACGCGCGTCCCCGGACGCACGAGCGCCCGCTCGCCGCCCAGGTACGCGGGCGAACGCACCGCATCGTAGCGATCGAGGCGACCGCCATGGTCAATCTGGAGAACCGCACCGCCGGCGGCGGCGACCCCGGCGTCGCGAAACTCCGGCACGAGCTCCGCGAGCCAGTCCGGATCGACGAGGCAGTCGCTGTCGACGAAGGCCAGGATCTCGCCGCGCGCCTCGCCTGCGCCGGCGTTGCGCGCAGCCGCCGGTCCCCGGCGGGAAGGCAAGCGTACGAGCGACAGCTCGACGCAACCCTGCGACTCCGCGACAACGCCCGGCGTCGCGTCGGTCGACCCGTCGTCCACGACCACGATCTCGAGCAGCTCGGCCGGGTAGCGCAGGCGCTCGAGCGACTGGAGGCAAGCGCGGAGCGAGTCGACTCGGTTGCGCACCGGCGCGATCACCGAAACACGGGGAAGGTCGGCGGACGTACTTGGCGTCTCAGCGGACATCGCCTGGAGTATCGGCCTCGGACTCACGCTCCGAGAGCCACCATAGTCGCGGCGGCGCCGGGGCGCCGCCCCTCTCCCTAACATCGATGGCGTGCGCGTAGTTCTGATCTCCCAGGAGTACCCGCCTCCGGACAACGCCGGCGGCATCGGCACGAACACGGCGATTACGGCCCGGGCCTTGGCCCGCCGGGGCCACGCGGTGTGCGTGGTCACCGGCGGCGAGGGCCAACCCGTGGACGACGCCGGCGTGCGCG
Source organism: Gaiellaceae bacterium (assembly GCA_046262315.1). Lineage (GTDB taxonomy): Bacteria > Actinomycetota > Thermoleophilia > Gaiellales > Gaiellaceae > JACVRM01. The sequence continues at coordinate 20,472 of JBHEMZ010000092.1, read as the reverse complement.
TCGTGCACGTGCGGCACCGCTGGCTGCCCCGCCAGGGGGCCGAGCGGCTGCTCTCGGCCAGACGGAAAGCGGCGGCGGCACGTCACTTTCGGCCCGAGATCGTCCAGGCCGCCGAGTGGGAGGCCGAGGCGTGGTGGCTCGCTCGCTTTGGCCGCATCCCCATCGTGACCCGCCTCGCGACGCCAACCTACCTCGTGGAGGAGCTCAACGGTCGCCCACCGGACCCGGCGACGGCGCTCCTCCGCCGGTTGGAGCGGGACCAGGCTTCCCACAGCGCGGCGGTGTTTGCTCCGACGCGGGCGATCGCAGAACGGGTGGGCGGCGACTGGGATCTCCGCGGGGTCGAGATCATCCCCAACCCGCTGGACCTCGACGAGGTGCGGGAGTTCGCAGAACACCCGCCCGGCCGAGAGCTGCCGGCCCGCACACTCGTCTTCTTCGGTCGCATGGAACGGCGCAAGGGAGTCGAGACCCTGGCGGCGGCGTTGCCGGCCGTGCTCGAGGCTCACGAGAATCTCCACGCCCTCTTCATCGGGCGCGATGCGGGCGACGAGGGCGGGGAGCTCATGCGGCGGTTCTGGTCGGCGGTCGAGCGCGTACGCGACCGCGTGCACGTACTGGGTGCGCTGCCGCGGCCCGAGACCATGGCCATCGTCGCGCGCGCGGAACTCGTCGTCGTGCCGTCGCTCTGGGAGAGCTTCGGCTACGTGTGCGTGGAGGCGATGGCACTGGGCCGGCCTGTCGTCGCGTCGCGCGCCGGCGGCCTCGCCGAGATCGTGCGCGACGGCGAGAGCGGCTGGCTCGTCCCACCCGGCGACTCCCAGGCGCTCGCCGAGAAGCTCAGGGTCGTGCTGGCGCGGCCCGACGAGCTCGAGCGGGTCGCAAGGGCGGGGGAGGCGCGTGCGGCGGACTTTTCGGTCGACCGGGTCGTCGAACGGATCGAGGAACTCTACGAGCGCGTGGCCCGCGGCGAGCACATCACCGACGAGATCTACCGGCGCGGCTACAGAAGGCACTTCCGCCCCGACGAGCGAGGCCCGTTCCGCCGCCTCTACGCGGGCAAGCGCGAGGCAGTGCTCGGCCATTTCTCCTCGGCCCAACGGCTTCGGATCGCGGACGTCGGCGGCGGCTACGGACGTATCGCCGGCCCGCTCGCTTCCCGGCACGACATGACTCTCGTCGACATCTCGCCGGAGATGCTCGAGGAAGCTCGACGGCGCTGGCCGGGTCTGAGCACGCTCGAGGCGGACGCACGCTCGCTCCCGCTCGCAGACGGCGAGCTGGATGCCGTCATCGCGCTCGACCTGACGCCCCACCTACCGGATCTCCACGGCGGGCTGGCCGAGCTGGCGCGAGTCGTCCGCTCGGGCGGCGAGGTCGTCGTGGACACGTCGAGCACGTCGCCGTGGTGGGTGCTCGGCTATCCCGCCTATGTGAACTGGCAGCCGAAGCGCCTCCTGCTCACCATGAGAGCCCGCGGCGTCTTGCCCGAGTGGCGCGGCGTCGTGCGGCACCATGGCCCCGACGAGGCACGCCTGGCTCTGGCTGCGGCCGGCCTCCGCATCGAGCGCGAGCAGCGCTTCGGCCCACCGTGGTCGGCGAAGTGGCATCTGTGGTGGACTCGTAAGGAATGAGGCCGCCGCTCCTCCTCTATCTGGCGTGGGCGCGCAACCCGGCCCGGTTGGCGGTCGCGCCGACGCTCGCTGCTCTCGCCGGGCGCGCGGGATGGGACTTCGAGCTCTACTACGACGAGCTCCGCGCGGGTCGGCACTTCGGCGGTGGGCCGCCCGAGGACGCGCGCCCCGGCTGGCCGGCCGGGAGCCTCGTCGCAGGGGGTCGTCACGCGGATCACGCGCTGCGCCTGGCCGCCCGGTTCGGCGTCGTCGCGCTCGGCGATCCCGAGAATGTGCTCTGGCCCGCGCTCAAGGAGGCGCGGGTGGAGGAACTCGTCCGCTCGCACGAGCCTGCCGCGCTCTACGCAGCCGCGTTCGCGCGGCTCGGCGAGCCGCTGCCCGGGGAGGTGCTCGTCGTCGACGCAGCGCCGCAGGGCGAGAACGCAATCGTGGCGGCGCCTTTCCTCTACCCGGCATTTCTCACGGGACCCCCGGTGCTCGGGCTGGAGGCCGGCGGCGAGCCGCTCGGCGAGCGGCCCCACCGCGGCTTCTACGTCGCGGCCGACCGGGCACCGTGGCTCGCGCTGCGTGACGGCGACGCCGGCGGCGAGACCTACGCCTCCTTCACCGCCACGCTCGCCGAGCGGTGGGCCGACTGGGGGCGCGGCGTGCTGCTAGGCGACCCGGAACTCGTCGCCGCCCAGCTTCCCCGGGCGCGGCAGCTGCGGCTCCTTCCGCTGTACGGGCGGCCGCAGGTGGACGCGATTCGCGCGGCGGCGCCCACTGTCCGGCGCGCAGCAGAGCCCGTGTGGGGGCGCCAGTACGACGACCGCGACTTCCTCGAGCTCGCAGAGCTCGGGCACGGGTTGCAGGTGCTCGATCCCGACCCGCCGTTCGACGCGGGCGGCGACGGCCGCCTGCCCGAAGTCCGGGCGGAGGAGCCGGCCGACGACGACCTGCATAGGTGGCTCGCAGAGAGGCGCGTCCTCGGAACCGTCCTCTTCTGGGCCGGGATGGTGCGCGAGACGCACTGCCTGCCGCGGATCATCGACCTGGTGGCGGCGACGGGCCTGCGTGCCGGCGTAGTTCTCACCCTGCCGGCGATCCGCGCGGCCGACCGCTCGACACTCGCGCTGCTCGCCACGCCGCCGGACCGCGGCGGGGTGCTGGGCCTGCTCGAGCCGCTCCTCGGCAGCACGGGGTACGGGGTTGCCGCCGAGGCCCTGCTGCCCGACGGCCGCCTCGCCAGCGAGCTCGCGGAAGCCCATGCCGAGGCACCGTCCGTGCGCGGCTGGTGGCCCCTGCTCGACACCCCCCTCGTCCCCCACGCCGCACGTCGCGTCGAGCGCCGCGGCGTGCGCCCAGTCGTACGGTTCACGCCCCGCGACGAAGCTCCGGAGGCAGTCGCGTTCACGGGTGCGCCCTCGAGGTCCGGCCGCGACCTGCGCGCCCTCGCGGGCGAAGCCGTACGGGGGCTGCGGCTCGAGGGCCTCTTCGAGGAGCACCGCCCGTTCGACGACCGCCGGCCGGGGCCGCTCGACGGACGGATCGTCGCGGCGGTCCGTGGCGCCGGCTTCGAGTACATGTGGACGAAGGCGAGCTTCGGGGAGGCGCGTCCGGCGCTACGCGAGAACGGGTTCGTCGCCCTGCCCTTCACGGCGGGCAACTGGGACGGCTGGTCGCCGTTCTACACGGTCGGAAGCGCTGCGGACGTCGCCCGTGCCGAGCGGCGGCTGCTGCGGAAGCGCGAGCCGGGCTGGCTCGCGAGCACGATCGACTCGCCGCTCTTCCTGTTGCCCGGCGAGCTGCTCGAGCATGGCTCCAGCCTGTACGAGCTGGCATCGCTCCTCGCCGCAGGAGGCCGCTCGGGGGGTCTAGTGAACGTACAACCGAACGTCGTCGCGCGCTACGCGAGGCTCATGCGGCCCGACACCACCGAGCCGGATCAGGGTCTACTCTGAGGGAGTGAGGTCTCGCTTCGCACCGGCGGCCATCGTCGCAGCGCTTGTGTGCCTGGGCGGCTCCGTCTCCGCGGCCGCGCGTCCCGTGGGGATGTCCGCCACCGTCACGGTTCGAGCAGCCGCGGACGCGACGATCAGCAAGGCCGCTCCGCGCGCGAACTACGGTCGTGAGCGGTCGCTGATCGTCTCGGGCTCGCCCGTGCTGCGGTCGTACCTGCGCTTCACAATCCCGAACGGCACCCGCACCGTGGGCGCGAAACTACGGCTCTTCGTCCTGAGAGGCGGTGGGATACTGACCGTCCGGCCGGCATCCGCACGATGGAACGAGCGCTCCGTCACATTCGCGCGGGCGGCGAGAACCGGCTTGCCGGCGGTCCGCGTCCGCGTGCCGTCCCGCGGCGGCTGGCTGACCGTCAACGCCGGGCGTCTCGTGCGGAGCCGCATCGTCTCGCTCGCCCTCACGACCACGTCGCGCCGTTCGATGGTGCTCGCCAGCCGTGAGACGAATGCTCGCGCGCCGCAGCTCGTCCTCCAGCTGGAGCCGCCCCCGCCGACGGAGCCTCCACCACCCAGCATCGCCGCAGCCGGGAACATCGCCTGCGACCCCGCCTCGCCGTCGTTCAACGGCGGCGCCGGCACCGACACGGAGTGCGGCATGCGGCGCACCTCCGACTTGCTCGTGAACGCTGGGCTGGCAGCCGTGCTGACGATGGGCGACAACCAGTACCCCTGCGGCGAGCTCGAGAAGTTCATGACCGCCTTCGACCCGACCTGGGGCCGCGTGAAACCGCTTATCCGGCCGGCGCTGGGCAACCACGACCTCGAGTGCGACTTCTCCGGCCGGGCCCGCGGGTATTTCTCGTATTTCGGCGCCGCCGCCGGCGAACCGGGCAAGGGCTGGTACAGCTTCGACATCGGCGCCTGGCACCTCATCGCCCTCATGTCGGAGTGCGCGGCGGTGGGTGGATGCGGGCCAGCCTCGCCGCAGGGTCAGTGGCTCGCCGCAGACCTCGCCGCCCACCGGAACCGGTGCACGCTCGCCTACTGGCACTACCCCCGGTTCGCATCCGGTATCCAGGGCAACCAGGCGCTCGTCAGCCCGTTCTGGGACGCGCTGTACGCCGCAGGCGCCGACGTGATCCTCAACGCGCACGAGCACCATTACGAGCGTTTCGCGCCGCAGAACCCGGCCGGGCAGGTGGATCTGCTCCGCGGCATCAGGGAGTTCATCGTCGGAACGGGTGGGCGCGAGCTGCATGGATTCGACACGTTTGCCGCGAACAGCGAGGTGCGGCTGAACACGAGCTGGGGCGTCCTGAAGCTGACCCTCAGGCCGACAAGCTACGACTGGCGGTTCGTCCCTGTCGCCGGCGGGACGGCCGCCGACTCGGGCTCGGCGTCCTGCCGCTGAGCTAGCGTCGCCCCGTGCTCGAGGTGGCCCGGCTGGTCGACGCAGAAGCGCGTGACCGCGCACTCGTCTCGGGCTCGCTGCCCCCGCAGGGCCGCGACCTGGACCTCGTGGTGCGCCCGTCCGAGGAGGAGGCTTTCGGCGAGTTGCTCCGCCGCGAGGGATTTCTCCGGAACGGCGGCGAGTGGGTTCGCTTTCGCGGCTGCGTGGCCGAGGCCGTCGACTTGATCCCGGTCTCCGACTGGCAGCTTCCCGAAGACGAGACCGCCGCGCTCTTCTCCGACGCGGTGCCACTCGAAGGCTTCGACCGGCTGGCGCGACCGGCGCCACACCATCTCCTGCTGATGCTCGCTCTCCGGCTCGTCCGCGGCGACGGACTTCTCGACGACAAGCGGCGCGCCCGCGTGCAGGCGGCAGCCGACGAGCAAGGCGATGTTTGGGAGAAGGCGAGGCGGCACGCCGGCCGCTGGGGCCTCGAGCGCGGTCTCGAAGGGCTGTTCGCCGCGTTCGCCGCGGGTACAGCCATGCCGGTGCGGCGACGCGTGGAGGCGCTCGCGGAGCGGTTCACCGCGGTCGGGATGTGCGGGCGGCGGGCCCGAGCGCAGGCATGGCGCCACGTGCTGCGCCCGCCGCCAGGACGCGGAGGCTTCCTCGTCAGCTTCTCGGGTCTCGACGGCGCCGGGAAGAGCTCGCAGGCCGAAGCGTTGCGCGACGCGCTGGAGCGGCTCGGGTACGACGCACGACTCGAGTGGACGCGTCTCGAGTGGACGACCCTCTGGGAGACCGGCTCGGCCCTCGGCAGGATCGCCTGGCCGGTGAAGACCGCGCTGCACGCGGCCGAGCGCATCCGCGGCGCCGAAGCTCCGGCGGCACAGGCTGAGCAGAGCGAGTGGTACACGGACGTCGTGGAGACGCCGGCGACGCGTCTGCGTGCGCGCAGCCCGCTCATCAACCAGGCGTGGGTGACGGTCGTCGCGCTGGCGCACGCACGAGCACAGCGGCGCGCGACCGCGCCGCACATCCGCGCCGGCCGCGCTGTCGTCTGCGACCGCTACACGCTCGACGCCGCCGCGGTGCTGCGCTTCCGCTACCGCGGGGGTGGGCGGCTCGACCGCCAGATCCGTCTGATGGAGCGGCTATCCCCACGGCCTCTGCGCGCCTACCACGTCGACGTGCCGGGCAGGGTCGCCTATGCGCGCAAGCCGGAGCAGTACACGGCCGCGGAACTCGAGGAGCAGGCGCGGCTCTACCGCGAGGAGGGCGACCGCCTGGGCGTGCGGCGAGTGGACGGCCAGCGGACTCGCGAGGAGCTCTGCGGCGAGATCGCGGCAGACGTCTGGCGGACGCTGCGGGGCCTGCCGCCGGCCTAGGCCTGCACGGCGTCCCAGCGCGGGCCGAGCGCGGGGTGCTCCAGCCACAGCTTCGCCGCGCGCTCGGCGAACGGAAGCCCGACCGGCGCGCCGCTCACCTCTTCTGCTCGCCAGCGCTCGAGCCGACTCAGGCGGCCTCGCTCGAGCCACGAGAGCGTGACCAGCGGGCCGAGCGACGCGGGCGGCAGCTGAAGCTCCCTGGCCGCGTCACGCAGCCAGCCGAACATGACGGGAGAGCTCGGCGCTTCGCCGGCGAGCAAGGCGGCGAAGTGGCCGTCGCGCTCGACCGGATCCTCCGACAGCGCCCCGTCCACGATGCGCAGCACGTGCACACCGAAGTAGACGAGGTCGCCGAGCGGAAGCCCGTGTGGGTTCGCCCACTCCCAGTCGAGCGCGCGGAAGTCGCCGCCGTCGACGATCAGGTTCTCCTCGGCCATGTCGTTGTGCTGAAACGCCCCGGGAACCGGAGGCAGGCGGTCGACGAGGTCGGGAGGCGCACCTTCCGCGGCCCAGAACGGCGCGACGTCGCGGGCGTAGTGCTCTCGTGCCTCGCCGAGCGCCGCCGGTGGGACGGCCGTCTCCCGCGCAACCTCGATCAGCCAGCGCGCGATGCGGTCGAGGACGGCGAGCTTGTCCGACCGGGAACCCGGACGGCGCAGCAGCGTCGCGAGCTTCGTGCCGAGTGCGGCCGTCTCGACCGAGGCGTGAAAGTCGTCGACCACGAAGCGACCGATGGACGTCGTCGCGTGGCGCTGCACCGAGATGCCCGCCGCGGCTGCGAGCTCGAATCCCCGCTGCTCCCGGTCGAAGGCCACGCGCATCTCGGGGACCCGCGAGAACTTGAGCACGTGCTCGGGCTCGGAGCGACCCGGCGGGATCAGAAAGAAGGCGTTCCGACGCACGACGCTGCCCTTCGATACGAGCATCGACCACTCCGAGGCCGGATCGACGCCGAGGGCATGCGCGGCGGTGATGAACGCGGGTCGGCCTGAACGTCGCACTCCTAACGTGACCAGCCGCTCGACCGGGAGCGGCAGGCCCGCCACGATCAGCAGCGCAGCGGCTCGGTTCCGCAACGTCCGCCAGCGCTCGGGATGGACGATCACGCGCTCGATGCCGAACCGCGCCGCGCGACGCTCAGCGAGGTCCGCGTAGACGACGGGGCTGCCGGTGACCGGTATGGGCAGCAGCCGCGTCGTGCTGAGGCCGGCGGCGCGCAGGCTGGCCGCCACGCCGCGAGGCCCGTCCACGACCACCGCGCCCCGGCCGGCGGCGAGGGCCTGCGAGACGTGGTCTCCGTCTGCCACCACGACCTCCGCATCGGCAGGTGCGACCACCTCCACGCGACGCTCGACAAGATCGCCCGCCCAGCCGGGCAGCTCCCCGAGAAGTGCCGCCCTGCGGGGGATCACCGGCAGAGCAAAGAGCGCGTCTGCGCGGTGCTCGGGGATTTCTTGGGCGTTGGGCACCACGGACATCTTGGCGGTCGTGGCTGCTAGCGCGGCGGCCGGATGCGCAGCACGCGCGAGTGCGCGGAGAAGCGGCCGTGCCGGACGACAGCGCGCAGACGGATCGGTCGCGACGCGCGCGGCGGCCGGGCGACGCGGAAGCGGCCGCGGGCGTCCGTGCGGATGCGGGCCAGCAGGTGCCAGCGGCCTGCACCCCGCCAGTAGACGGCCACCCGCGTGCTGCCGCGATGGCCGAGCACCCGCCCGCTCACGCGGCGACCCGCGATGAGCGCCACGCGCCCAGCGACGGGACGTGACTTCCTCGCCACCGGCTTCCGGCCGGGCGAGGAACGCGGGCTGACGACCGGCTGCGACACGCCGGGAGGCAGGCGCAGCACGATGCCGGCCATGGGCTGGAGCGTCACCGACGTGACGGGAGCACCTTCGGGAGTGAGGTAGGAACCACCGAGCTCGATGGTCTGTGACGACTTCTCCGAGATGTTCACAACCGCGGCGCCGCCCGTGTAGTTGCGCCGCCAGACGCTCTCGCCGACCTTGACGCGCGGGGCGGCAGGGAGGCCGATGTCGATCGTCCACTCGGCCGACCACGGGTCGACGGCCGCGTTGGGGTCGAAGATGAAGGCCGACCGGCCACCGTTCCAGCCGACGAGGAAGCTCGCGCGGCCCCAGCGCATAGAGCGGTTGTCGTCGCCGGGCGCCGTCGTGGTGGTGAGGAAGATCTTGCCGGCGCGCTGGACCGTCTGGAAGACTTCCTGGAGGTCGGTCCACCCGCCGTCGCCGTACTGCCCGTCGCGACCGGAACCCCACTTCATCCAATATTCGCGGGTGCCGCCGGAGGTGAACTGGATCCAGTCGGCCCACAGCTCGGCGTCCGCCGCGACCGGGTCGGCCTGGATGTTCGGAATGACGAGGTAGCCGGCGCCCGTCAGGCGCGGGCCGACCCGAGCGAGGAAGCTGCGCGTGGCGGCCGCGTAGGAGGCCTGCGTCGGATACTCGCGCATCTTCCGGTTGCCCACGAGGCGCGTCTGGTCGACGTTGGCGTCGTCGACAGTCACGCCGTCCCAGCCGTAGCGCTTGAGCTCGGTGAGCACGTTCTCACCCCACTGGTCCTGGTAGCCGGAAGAGCCGACGTCCATCTGCCAGTTGCCGCGCCAGACCTGCCATTCGATGCGCTTGCCGTCCTCGTCGACCGTGAACCAGTCGGGATGGTTGGCGAGCGTCCAGCAGTAGCCCATGCCGGCCGGGAGGAACTCCTCGTCGCGGCCGTTATGGCAGTCGTAGTCGGGCGTCGAGGCCATGTCCTTGTAGACCAGGACCTTGACATTCGGGTTCGCGGCCTTGAGAGCGGGGATGCGGGCGTGCTCCCAGGCGTGCAGCGTGACGTAGCCGTAACGCGAAAGGTCGCCCGCGTTGTCCGCGCAGCCCGAGCAGATCCGCGTGGTGCCGAGGCTCGAGACGCCGGCGGCATCGGCGCGGTCGGCCCATCCGCCGAGCGTGGCGAGCGTGAGCGCAAGCAGAACGAAGAGGCGTCGCAGGAACATCTAGAAGCTCCTTCGGCACCTCGATCGGCTCGGTCATCCCTCCCGCGAGGGACACCCGCACGAGGTTCGCCCGAAAGGGGGACTGGCGATCCGAGTTAGTGGCCGTCAGCGACTAATCACGTGCGCCCTGACCCTCGGGCCCGCTCAGCAGGCGTTCTGGCGCGCGCGGCTTCATCGACGTCACGTACGAAGCGAGCGAGCGCGAACGGGCCCCGCGCGGCGCGTAGGGCCGCCTCGCCCAGAGACGCAGCCGTCGCAGGGTCGGCGACGTTTCGCAGGGCGTCACGCAGCGCGCCCGCGTCGCCCGGCGGGACGAGCACCCCCGTTTCGGGGGTGATGTAGTCCTCGGTGCCGGGCGCGCGAGTTGCGACAACACCCCGCCCTGCCGCAAGGGCGTCGAGTACGGCGAGCTGGCCGGCCGGACGCCGGGCATCCCTCAACGGAACGACCACGGCCGCAGCAGCCTCCATCAGCTCCAGCAGGCGTCCCCGCTCGACAGCCGGCAGCACGCTGAGCGGCGGCGGCGCCGACGCCGGACCGACCACGCGCACTTCCAGGTCGAGACCCTGGGCCGCGCGGGCGAGCGTGTCCCAGTCCCGGCGCTCACGGCCGACCCCAAGCACGCCGCTCCCCGGCGGTACCGCGGTCTCACGCGGCGCCCGAACGCCGAGGGGCACGAAGCCGACCCGCTCGGCGTCGAGACCGAGGGCTACGCCCTCGCGTTCCGCGGCGCGGCTGAAGAAGAGCACGCGCTCGGCCTGCCGCGCCCCGCCAAGGACGAAGCGCTGACGGAGCGTTTCGGCTTCCGGGTCGAGCAGAGGATTCAGCACCACCACGCCGCGCCGCAGCCGCGCCGCCAGCGAGCCGGCGATAGGATCCCAAGCCACCACCGGTCCCGGCCAGCGACGGGCGCGCGCAGCCAGCCGTACGTACGCGGGCCAGCTGCGGAGCCGGTGTCCACTTGTGCCCACAGTGGGCCCGAGCGGTGCTACGCGGGCCACCTCCGCCTCGACGCCCGCTTCTGCGCAGGCGGCCCGGAAGTCCTCATCCTCGCTGTCCGACCACGCGACCAGCCACAGCGGCGGCGCGCTCACCCGCCCGCCACCTCGTCGTAGAGCGCGAGGGTGTCGGCGACCATCTGCTCGTGCGTGAAACGCCCCTGCACCCGCCGCCGCGCACTTTCGCCGAGCCGCCGCGCCAGCGCGTCGTCGGAGAGCACCCGCCCCAGCGTGTCCGCGAGCGCCTCGGCATCACCCGTCGGCACTACGAGCCCCGTGTCGCCGAGCGCCTCCTCCACGCCGCCTGCGCGTGTGGCCACCACCGGCACGCCAGCCGCCATACCCTCGAGCACCGTCAGCGGCGCTGCCTCGTAGTCGCTCGCCACCACCAGAGCCGCTGCGCGCGAGAGGAGCTCGGGCACATCGTCGCGATAGCCCAGCAGCTCGACCGAGTCTGCGATACCGAGCGCCGAGACGAGCTGCTCCACCTGGGCGCGGAGCGGTCCGTCACTCGCCAGCTCGAGGCGGGCGTGCGGCATGCGCTCACGGACGCGAGCGAAGGCCCGCACGGCGATGTCCGGCCGCTTCTGCGCCGCCAGCCGGCCGAGCGAGAGGACACGTCCCCGGACCGGCTCCCGCGGCAAGGCGAAGCGGGACACGTCCACACCGTTCGGGATCACGCGGTACTGCTCGGTCCGCCCCACGCCGGCCGCGAGGCCCGCGGCGCGCTCGTCGGCCGAGACGGCAACGATCGTCCGGCACCAGCGCGCGGCAAGCCGCTCCAGCCGCAGATAGGCACGCGCCTCGGCGCCTCCGACCGCCCAGAACGACCACGCGTGCGGCGTGAAGACGACGCGGTCAGTACGGCCCGCGAGCGCCGCCGCGAGCCGACCCAGGAAGCCCGCTTTCGCCGAGTGCACGTGCACCACGTCGGCACGCCGCACGAGGCGCACGAGGCGGGCGAGAGACGCCGCATCTGCGGGCGAGGGACGGCGCGCCCCGCCCAGCTCGTGCAGCCGCACGTCTCCACGCCCCTGGAGCGCCCGCCAGAGCGTCGAGGAAGGCGGGCAGGCGACATCCACGTCCCACGATGTCCCGCGCAATCCGTCCACCAGATCCAGCACATGGCGCGGCACGCCGGCGCTCAGCGGCTGCGAGGCGAGAAGGAGGCGCCTACGACCCGGCATCGAAAGATACTCTCAAGTCTGACCGGCCCGGCGTCGATCCGGGAATCCGAGGCCCTTTCATGAATCTCAACGAGTTCCTGGAGGTGCTGTGGCGGCGCAAGCTGATCGTCGTCGCAGTCACCATCATCTGTGTCGGCGTCGCCGTGGGGGCGCTACGACTCGTAACGCCGCAGTACGAGTCGACCTCCACCCTCGCGCTTCTGCCCACGAGCCGCGACGCGGTCTTCCTCATCGGCGTCGCTGACAGCATCACCGCGGTTTACGCAGAAGCAGCCACCACCGGTGTGACCCTCCAGGCGGCGCGGCGATCGATGCCATCGGGACAGCAGCTGTCCGATATCTCTGCCCGGACCTTCGAAGGAACGCTCATTCTCAAGATCAAGGCACGCGACCCAGACCCTGCAGTCGCGCAAGGGTCGGCGCAGGCCGTCACCGATGCGCTGCTCTCGCGTGCCGACGCGGGCGAGGTGTCGATCCGTGACGTCGCCCTGTCCCAGCTCGACCGACCCGCGAAGGCCACCGACCCGGTCTTCCCGCGCCCGAAGATGACGCTCGCCGTGGCGCTCCTGCTCGGCGTAGCCTTCGGCGTCGGCGCCGCGCTGTTGCGCGAGAACCTGACCACCAAGATCGAGACCCCCGAGGCGCTGGCGCGGATCGCCGGCGTGCCGTCGTACGCCGAGATCCCGAACGAGCCGGCCCTCGCGCGTGTCCACTCGCCGCAGGAGCTCGCCGACACGAAGTTTCGCATCGTCGCCGAGTCGCTACGCGATCTGCGCACCAACCTGCTCTTCACCAAGGGCAACCTGCGCTCGATCGTCGTCACGAGCCCGGAGGGGAGCCACGGCAAGACGACCGTCTCGTTCGGGCTCGCCGTCTCGTTCGCCCGCTCGGGCGCCCGCACACTGCTGATCGACGCCGACCTACGGCGCGGGCGCGTGTCCGAGCTCCTCAACGTGCAGCGGATCCCAGGGCTGTCCGAGGTGCTGCACGGTCACCCGCTCGAGAGTGCGATCCGGCATACGTCGCTCGAAACACTCGACTTCCTGACCGGCGGACAGGTCGGCGAGGATCCGGGCGAGCTGCTCATGTCGGAGTTCCCGGCACTCCTCCACCAGTGCGAGCGTATGTACGACATGGTCGTCATCGACACGACGCCGCTCGTGCCCGTCTCGGACGCCCGGATCATCGCCCGCTTCGGCAAGGCGACGCTGATCGTCGCGAGCGCGGGCACGACCACGCGACGGCAGCTGCGCACGGCGGTCGAGCGCCTATCGCTCATCTCCGTGCAACCCACCGCGGCCGTGCTGAACAACTACCGCGCGTCGAGCAAGAGGTCGTACTACGGCCCGACCGAGTCGCAGAACGGCACGCGCCGGCAGGGCAAGAAGTCGCGCGGCCGCTTCGCGCGGCTCTGAGCCCCGGCCGATGGCGACTCCAAGCCCCCTGAGCGCCGCAGCCCAGGCGGCAGAGGACCGCCCTCGCCTCCCAATTGGCGCGACGATCCTCGTCGCTGCCCTCGCCGCGCCGGTTGCGCTGCTGACGGTCGAGAAGCCGACGCACCTGCTGCTGGCGCTGGCGGCGGCCGCCGTCGTCGTGGTCAGCGTGGCCCGGGTGGAGATCGCGCTCCTCCTGCTCGTCGCCGCAGCGCCGCTCGAGGACGCGGTGCGCCTCAGCTCGAACCCCCAGTTGACAGTCACGAAGCTCGCAGGGGCCCTCTGCTTCGCGAGCTTCGCCCTCTGGGCGCTCGCGTCGGGACGCCGGCTGTCCTTCGATCGCACGCACGCCGCCGTGCTGCTGCTGCTGGCACTGGCGCTCGTCTCATCCCTCCAGGCGGAGGAATTCGGCGCGGCCACGGCCACCGCGGTGCGTTATGCCAGCTTTGTCGCGCTCTACATCGTGGTTAGCCAGTTCGCGGGAAACCATGCGCTGCAGCGGAGGATTGCGTGGGTGCTCTCGCTGGCGGGCGGTGCAGCCGCGATGATCGCGCTGAACGAGTTCCTGTCGGGGAACACGACGCAGTCACGGCCGCCCTACGGCGACCCAAACGACCACGCCTACATGCTCGCGACCACGCTGCCGCTGACCCTGTGGCTCCTCGGCGAGCGCCGCTGGCGGCCCGTGGTGCTGGTGCTGGCCGCCGCCATGAGCGCCTCGATCGCGCTCTCGTTCTCGCGCGGTGCGCTCGTGGGACTCGCGGCCGCGCTCGTGTGGCACGTGCTGACCGAGCGGCGCGGCCAGATGTTGCTGCTCGGGGGCGTGATCGTACTCGCCGCCGGCACCACGTTCCTGCTCGTGCAGGCGAACCCGGAGCAGGTTCAGACGGGCCTCCGCGCGAAGCAGAAGGTGGCGACGGCGAACGTCGACACGCGCGTTGACGCCTGGCGTGCGGCGACGCGGCTCAGCTTGGAACACCCGATTCTCGGGGTAGGCCCCGGCAACTTCCGCTTCCACTACCTGGAGGAGACCGGCCGGCCCGCGGGGACGAGCAACATCGGTGTTGTCCACAACGCATACCTCGACGTCGCCGCCGAGCTCGGCCTGCTCGGAGGGATCCTCTTCCTCGGCTACCTGGCGGCCGTCTTCGCGCGCGCGACTGCGGCGCGGCGTGCGGGGCGCGGGCCGCCCGGAATGGCGAGCGCGCTACGCACGGCGCTCGTGGTGGCGTTCGTGGGCGCCCTCTTCCTCTCCGAGCAGTACTTCGCCCCGTTCTGGCTGTTGGGCGCGCTGGCCACCGCGCTGTGGCGCGAGGGCGCACCCGACGCACGCGAATGAGAGTGGTCTACGTGACGAGCGTGCTGGAGGCCGGTCCGGTCACGCACTTGCGCACGCTCGCGCCGGCCGTGGCCGAGGCGGGGGTCGACGCACACGTCGTCTGCGCCACCGAAGAGGTGGCCGAGAGCTTCCACGCCAGGGGCGTCGGGGCGACCGTCGCGCCGCTCAGGCACAAGGCCGACCTGCGGGGGGCCTCGTCCGTCTGGAAGCTGCTGCGCGGCGCGGACGTCGTGCACACACACGACCGGCGCACGGGTCTCCTCGTCCGTCCGGCCGCCCGTGCCCGCGGAGCGACGGTCTTCCATACCTACCACGGCCTGCCGCACCAGATCGCAGGACTCGTCGACGGCCGCCCGGCTGAGACCTCTCGCGTCCAGGCCGCCTGGCTCCTCTGGGGCTACCTCGCGGCCGAGTCCTCACTCGCGCTGCTCGGCACGGTGATCGTCCCGTCCGAGGCCGTGGCGCGCTTCCTCGTCGCGCATCGATTCCCCGAGAGCCGCCTGCGCGTGGTGCTGAACGGCATCGACGTGCGCCGTGCGGAGCCCGCCCAGGCCCACGACCCGTTCGTGGTCGGCACGGCGGCGATCCTCGAACACCGCAAGGGCGTGGACGTGCTCCTCGACGCGTGCGCCCGCGTCGAGCGCCCGCTCCGCCTGGAGATCTTCGGCGACGGCTCGTTGCGCAGCGAGCTGGAGACACGCGCGCGCTCGCTGGGCCTTGATGCGCGCTTCCATGGACGTGTCCCCAACGTGCGCGAGCGGATCGAGGAGCTCGACCTGTTCGTGCTCCCGTCGCGAGACGAGAACCTGCCGATGGCGCTTCTCGAGGCGATGGCTGCCGCTGTGCCTCCCGTCGCCACGCGCGTGGGCGGCGTGCCGGAGCTCATCGTGGACGGCGAGTCGGGAGTGCTCGTGGAGGTGGCCGACGTCGACGGCCTCGCGCGGGCGATCGGGAGCCTCGTGGACGATCCGTTGCGCCGCGAGAATCTGGCGCGCGCCGCGGCGCGGCGCGTCGGGGAGCGGTTCGAAGTCGGTGCGCTCGCCCGTCAGATGGTGTCGCTGTACGAGCAGGCGCTCGCGCGCCGCTAGTGCCTGGAGGGGCACGAATGCGCGTGCTGCACGTCATCCAGGAGCTCGGGATGGGCGGAGCCGAGCGGGTCGTGGTCGCGCTCGCACGAGGCGCGCAGGACGCTGGACACGAGGTGGCCGTGGCAGCGGCCGGCGGGGCGCTCGCCGCGGAGCTCGGCGGTGCGGCGCGGTACGGGCTCCCGCTCGTCGAGCGCCGACCGCACCGCGTGCCGGGCGGCGCCTTGGCAGTCCACCGGGCGCTGCGCCATTGGCGGCCGGACCTCGTCCACTGCCACAACCCCGGGACGGCGGTACTCACCGGCCTCGCGACTGTCCGCGGAAGGCGCGCGCGCGGGCTTGTGAGCGTGCACGGGGTTCCCGACGAAGACTACGGCTCGGCCGCCCGCGCGCTTCGTCTCGCGGGGCTGCCGATCGTCGCGTGCGGTCCGGGCGTCGCCGCCGGTCTCGAAGAGCAGCGCCTGTGGCCCGCGGCCACGATCGTGAACGGGGTGGCGCCGGCTCCGCCTTCCGCCGACCGTGCGGCGCTGGATCGCGAGTGGAGCGTGCCGCCCGGAAGACCGCTCGCCATCTGCGTCGGGCGTCTCGCGCCCGTCAAGAACCACGCCCTCGCGTTGCGCGCGCTCGCCGGACTCCCCACCGTGCGGCTGGCCCTGATCGGCGAGGGGACTCTCCGCGCAGAGCTCGAGCGCGAGTCTTCCGCCATGGGTGTCGCAGACCGGGTGATCTTCGGTGGACTGCGCGCCGACGCACGGGCGATCATGGGAGCCGCCGACGCCGTCGTCCTGCCTTCGCGCTCGGAGGGGCTGCCGCTCGTGGCGCTCGAGGCGCTGGCAGCCGGCACACCTCTCGTCGCGACCGCAGTGCGGGGTATCCGCGAACTCGTGAAGGACGGCGAAACCGCGCTCTTGGTCGCGCCGGACGACCCGCCGGCGCTCGCCGCCGCGCTCGGGCGCGTGCTCGGCGACGAGACGCTCGCGCGCGATCTGGCCGCCCGCGGGCTACAGCTGGCAGCCCGCCACACCGAAGATGCGATGGTGGAGTCCTATCTGACCCTCTATCGCTCGCTGCGCCGATGAAACGGTACGCCCACGCGCAGGCAGCGTGCCCGGCCGGAGCCGGCGCCGGCGAGGAGCACGCGTGAGTCCTCGAGTCTCCGTTGTCATGCCGGCGTACGACGCTGGCGCAACCGTGGGCGCTGCGGTGTCCTTCGTCCTGGGCCAGACGTACCGCGACCTCGAGCTCGTGGTCGTGGACGACGGCTCCACGGACGCGACCGCCGCGATCGTCGAGGCGCATGAAGGGCCGGTACGCCTCGTGCGCCAGGAGAACGCCGGCGTCGCCGCGGCCAGGAACCGCGGCGTGGCCGAGGCGCGCGGCGAGCTGATCGCTTTCTGCGACTCGGACGACGTCCTCTTCCCGGAGCACGTCGAGACCCTCGTCGCTCTCTACGACCGCCGTGGCGGGATCGTGACGGCTAACTCCTACTGGCTGCTGCCCGGCGGCATCCACCCGTCCCGCACCCGCTACAAGGGCGGCTTCCCAGCACCTGACGAGCAGCGCCGCGCGATACTCGAGCAGAATTTCGTCTCGCCGCTCTCGCTGTTCCCGCGACGACTGGTGGAAGAGATCGGCCCCTTCCCGGTCGAGCGGCGACGCGCAGAGGACTGGCATTTCTGGATCCGCGCCATCCTCGCGGGCCACCGTGTCTCGCTCCAGCCGAAGCCCCTCGCCCTCTATCGGTGGGGTACCGAGAGCCTGTCCGCGGCGCGAGACCGGATGGACGCCGACGTCGAGGCCGTGTACCGCGAGCTCGAAACCCGGGTGGATCTGACGCCGCTCGAGCGCGACTACGTGCGCCGACGCCTGCGCGGCCCGAGCCCGCGCGAGCTCGGGCGCGAAGGCGACCGTGCGCTGCGCGAGCGCCGTTACAGCGAAGCTGCCCGACTGTACCGCGCCGCCGCCGCGCTAGTGCCGAGCGAGCGCATGCTGCTCTGGAAGGCCCGCGTCCTCACGCCTGCTCCCCGCCTCGCCGGGCCACTGGTGCGTGCCCGCCAGCTCCGCATCGAGCAGCAGCTCGGCATGTCCGAGGAGCACGTGCGGTGAGGCCCGTACGACGGAGGAACAGCGCTAGGGTTGCGAAGTTGGCGGCAGCGGACCCGGACACGCTGATCAAGGAGTTCTTCAAGCGTCTTGACGCGCTGGAGGAGCTGGCGCACGAGATCACCTCGCGGCTGACGCACGGTCGCTGGGAACCACAGGTCGAGCGTCCGTTCGAGCTCGTCATGGTCTGCACCGGCAACCGCGTCCGCAGCCCCGTGGCGGAGGGCTTCATGCGCGCGCTCACCGAAGGGTTGCCCGTGCGAATCAGCTCGGTCGGCGTCCTCGACCTCGGCCCCGTGCCGCCACTGCCGGAGGCCATCGAGACCGCCGCCGCGGTCGGCCTCGACATCTCTGGGCACCGAGCGCGGTGCGTGCTCGCCGAGGATCTGAGCAGTGCCGACCTCGTCGTAGGCTTCGAGCGCAAGCACGTCGCGACTGCGGTCGTGGATGCGGGAGCGCCGCGCGAGCGCACCTTCGCGATCACGGAGCTCGCCGACCTGCTCGAGCTGATTGATCCGCCGCGTGCCACCGGGCCGGTCGAGCATGCCCGGCAGGTGGTGGCCCGCGCCCAGGGTCTGCGGCACCACCACGCGAAGCTCGAGGAGCTTCCGGATCCGCTCGGCGGCTCGCAGGACGTGTACCGAGAGACCATCTGGCAGGTTCGCGAGCTGACCCAGCGGGTCGCCGTCGGGCTCTTCGGTGCCGACCGCGTGACGCGTCTGCCCGCGCTCGAGCGCGGTCACGTCGAGCCCCGGCGGCGCCGGCCGGTCCTCCGGGTCGCGCGCGGCGGCTAGTCGCGCCGGCGCAACGCCGGGAAGAGGATCACGTCCCGGATGGTGTCCGCGCCGGTCAGCACCATCGCAAGCCGGTCGATGCCGAGCCCGAGACCGCCTGTCGGCGGCATGCCGTAGGAGAGAGCCTCGACGAAGTCGGGGTCGCCCTCCTCCGCGGTCGTGTCCCCGGCCGCGCGCTCCGCCTGCTGCATGGCGAAACGCTCGCTCTGCTCCTCGGCGTCGTTGAGCTCGCTGTACGCGTTCCCGAGCTCGGTGCCGCCTACGAAGAACTCGAAGCGTTCGACGAACGCCGGATCGCCGTCCGTCGTGCGAGCGAACGGCGACAGCTCGACCGGGTAGTCGTGCAAGATCGTGGGCTCGACGAGCTCGGGCTCGACGTACGCGCTGAGCGCGTGATCGACCAGTTGCGCCCACGTCCGGTCGGCGTGGGTCGGCGTGCCGCGTTCCTCGAGCCGGGCACGCAACTCGGCCTCGTCACGGCTCCACAGATTCAGCGACTCGAGCGCGTCCACGAGCCGCACCCGGCTCCACGGCCGGGCGACGTCCACCTCGTGGCCGCGATACGTGAAGCGGGTCGTGCTGCAGACCTCCTGCGCGACCTGCTCCAGGAGTGTCTCTACACGCTCCATCGTGTCGCGGTAGTCGGCGTACGCTTCGTACCACTCGAGCTGCGTGAACTCGGGGTTGTGCTTGTAGGAGAGCCCCTCGTTGCGAAAGTCCTTCGACAGCTCGTAGACCCGCTCGAGGCCGCCGACGATCAGCCTCTTGAGGTAGAGCTCGTCGGCGATGCGCAGGTAGTAGTCCTGGTCGAGCGCGTTGTAGTGCGTGACGAACGGCTCGGCGAACCCGCCGCCGTAGCGGGGCTGAAGGATCGGCGTCTCGACCTCGACGAAGCCCTCGCCGTCGAGGTACCGACGGATCTCGCTGACCATGCGCGAGCGAACCAGCGCGGCGCGACGCGACTCCTCGTTCATCAGCAGGTCGAGGTAGCGCTTGCGGTAGCGCAGCTCGACGTCCGTGAGCCCATGGAAGGTGTCGGGGAGCGGGCGCCGATTCTTCGCGAGCAGCTCGAGTTGGCGGACGCGGAGCGACGGCTCGCCGCGGCGCGTGCGCATGGGGACGCCCTCGACGCCGACGATGTCCCCGAGGTCGAGGTCGATCGTGCCCAGCTCGGCGGGCTGGCAGAAGAGCTGGATGCGGCCGGAGCGGTCGACGAGGTCGAGGAAGACGAGCTTGCCCATGTCGCGGCGCGCCATCACGCGCCCCGCGAGTCGGAGGGGGTCTTCGGACTCCTGTCCTGGCTCGAGCGCCCCGGCATCGGCGCGTGCGCGCGCGACCTCGACCCGGTCCGGAAAGCGCTTCGCGAGTCCGCTCATGGAGTCCGCGAGTCTAGGCGAGGCCCTCCCTGGGGATGAACCGCCACGCATTCGTCACACCTCGAGGGTCAGACCCTGGTCATGGCCGCACGGGACAGGTGTGCGGCGATCGTGACGCTTCCGGCGCGATCAGTCCCAGATCAGCCAGCCGACCATGAGGCCAAGCGAAAACCCGGTCGCAGCCACAAGGAGGCCGGCCACGAGCGCGTCCGCGGGGAAGGACGGTCAAAGCCGCCGATCAGCATCGACGCTGACGTCCCCGGCGGGAACGGAAACTCGGCCGGCTCGGTGCCGACCAGGTCGGCACGCAATCGGCGTTCCTCGTCTCGCAGAAAGGCGACGCGAGCGAAGTCCTGCTGGGCGATCGCCGCCATCTCCTCGCGAACGCGGGCGAGCTTTGCGGCCACGTCTGGCTTCGCGCGCGCGGCGGCGGCCCCCTGGGCAGACATACCCGCCACGGGCCGCGCCAACGAGGGCTGCCCGGACAGCAGGCCCACGACTGCGTTGCGAATCTTTTCCGCATCCGCGTCGAAGTCGAGCAGGATCCGGGCCGCGACACCCTCGTTCTCGCGCACCAGGCCGAGCAGGATGTGCTCCGTACCGATGTAGTTGTGCCCCAGTGACAGCGCCTCGCGCAACGCCAGCTCCAACACTTTCTTCGCCCGCGGCGTGAACGGAATCTGCCCGGTCGTCACCTCGTCGCCCTGGCCGACGATCCGCGCCACCTGCGCGCGCACCTCCTCCACCGTGATGTCCAGCGACTCCAAAACACGGGCTGCAAGCCCCTCCTCCTCA
>JBHEMZ010000091.1:0-5192 GCA_046262315.1 Gaiellaceae bacterium | reverse complement strand
GGCGGGGCAAGCCCGCCTCCGCCGATGCCGGGACTGGACCCTCGAAACTGTCGGCTACGCGGGGACGATCGGCAGCCCGCTGGCCACGACGCGGCGCCCGCCGCTCACGTACACCACGTCGACCGAGTCGTTCCGCCGGTACGTGCCGGCGATGCCGAGGAACAGCGACAGCCAGCGCCAGAAGCCGAGGCGGCCCTCGCCCGCCAGAGGCCGGTCGAACTCGAGCCGGTTGCCCAACACCTGGTAGTCGCGCCCGCGCTCCTGCGGCACGCCGTTCACAAAGACCTCGAACGCGGGGCCAACGCCGGCCGGAAGCGCCACGCTGGCCCGCCCTTGCGACGGCTGCCTCGAAGATGCGGGGTCGGCGGCCACGTTCGTAGAATGCCACCCTCCCTTGGCCCGCCTCCTCGCGACAGTAGCCACGGTGCTCGCCGCGCTCGCCGTGCCGGCGGCCGCGCTCGGCGGCGCTACCGGACTCGGCCCGGTCGATCCGGCGGGCGCGGGCGCCGAGGGGATCGCCGATCTCTACTGGTTCATCATGGTCTTCGCGGCGATCGTCTTCCTGGTCGTCACCGTGCCGCTCGTGGTCTTCATCGTCCGCTACCGGAACGGCGGTCGCGCGCGCGACGCTGAGGGCCCGCAGATCCACGGCTCCACCCGGCTAGAGCTCGCCTGGACGATCGCACCGGTACTGATCCTCGTCGCCGTCGCTTCCTTCACGTTCTACAAGCTCGGCGGCATCACCGACCCGGCCGCTGCAGGCCAGCCGCGGGGCGCCGTAGCCGTCGAGGGCCGGCAGTTCTACTGGCAGTTCGAGTACCCGAACGGCGTGCTGGCCGTCAACAAGCTGCGCCTGCCGCTCGGCCGCGTGACGACGCTCACCATCACGGCGCCGGCAGGTGACGTGATCCACAGCTTCTGGGTGCCGGCCCTCGCGGGCAAGCGCGACGCCATCCCCGGCAAGCCCACCTCGATGAAGGTGCGACCCGACCGCCTTGGCCGCTTCCGCATTGTCTGCGGGGAGTTCTGCGGCCTTCAGCACGCTCAGATGTACGGCAGCGTCGAGGTGCTGCCGGCCGAGGAGTTCGACGGCTGGCTCGAGGACGAGGCGCAGCGTCAGCAGGCCACGCCGCAGCAGCTCGGCGAGGAGATCTTCGCCGGCGCGTGCGCGATCTGTCATGGCGTTGCGGGCGAGGCGCTGATCGGGCCGGCGCTCGCCGGCAACCCGATCGTCGCGCAGGACGATGCTGTCGAGAGCGTCGTGCGCGAGGGGCGCGGCGAGATGCCCGCCGTGGGGCAGGGCTGGAGCGACGCGGAGCTGAACGCGCTCACGCGCTACCTCGAGCAGCGCTTCGGCCCGGAAGGAGGCTCGGATGGCAGTTCGGGCTGACACGCCCGTGTATCCGGTGCCTTGGACGCGCGGCCGGTTCGCGAGCTGGGTCGCCACCGTCGACCACAAGCGCGTCGGCATCCTCTACATCGCAACGAGCCTGCTCTTCATGCTCGCGGGCGGCGGAATGGCGATGCTGATGCGCGCCCAGCTCGCGACCGCCGACGCCGACCTGCTCGCGAGCGACACGTACAACCAGCTCTTCACGATGCACGGGACGGTGATGATCTTCCTCGTCGTCGTCCCCGTCTGGGCGGGCTTCGCGAACTTCCTCGTTCCGCTGATGATCGGCGCGCGCGATGTGGCCTTCCCGCGCCTCAACGCCTTTTCCTACTGGATGTTCGCGCTGGGCGGCATCGTGCTGCTCGGCAGCTTCTTCGCGCAGGACGGCGCGGCGCAGGCGGGCTGGTACAGCTACCCGCCGCTCTCCATCCAGAGCCCGGGTAACGGACAGGACCTCTGGATCCTCGGTCTCCACATCCTGACGCTGGCCTCGCTCGCAGGCGCGATCAACTTCATCGTCACGATCCACAATTTGCGCACCGCCGGGATGACGTGGATGCGTCTGCCGCTCTTCGTCTGGACGATCGAGATCTACTCGTGGCTGCTGGTCGCGGTGCTGCCCGCGCTGTCGGCGGGGCTGACTCTGCTGCTCCTCGACCGCCGCTTCCCGGGCACGTTCCACTTCTTCGACCCGGACCAGGGCGGCAGCGCGGTGCTCTACCAGCACATCTTCTGGTTCTTCGGACACCCCGAGGTGTACGTGATGATCCTGCCGGCCTTCGGCGTCATCTCCGAGGTGATCCCGGTGTTCTCCCGCAAGCCGATCTTCGGCTACAAGGCGATCGTCTTCTCGACGGTGGCCATCGGCTTCTACTCGCTGCTCGTCTGGGCGCACCACATGTTCACGGTGGGGTTGCCGATCGGACTCCAGGCGTTCTTCATGATCTCGTCGATGATCATCGCCGTGCCGACCGGCGTGAAGATCTTCAACTGGGTGGCGACGACCTGGCGGGGCAACCTCATCTTCGACCCGCCGCTCCTGTTCGCGCTCGGAATGATCTGTGTGTTCACGATCGGCGGCCTATCCGGGGTGCTGGTCGCCGCGTTCCCGTTCGACTGGCAGGTGCACGACAGTTACTTCATCGTCGCGCACATCCACTACGTACTGTTCGGCGGCTCGATACTCGCCCTCTTCGCGGCGCTCTACTACTGGTGGCCAAAGATGTTCGGGCGACCGCTCGGGCGGCGCCTCGGCATCCTTCAGTTCTGGGTGACCTTCGTCGGGTTCAACCTGGCGTTCTTCCCGCAGCACTTCCTCGGCCTGCTCGGCATGCCCAGGCGCATCTACACCTATCCGGACGAGCCCTACTGGCAGGCGTACAACCTCGTGTCGTCGATCGGCTCGTGGATCATGGGGTTCGGCGTCCTGCTCTTCTTCGTCAACCTTGCGTGGTCGCGGAAGGGGCGCACACCGCGGGCGAGCAACGACCCATGGCTCGGCGACACGCTGGAGTGGTACGCGAGTTCGCCGCCGCCGCCGCACAACTTCGACCGTGTCCCGTACGTGACGAGCGCGCGGCCGCTCCGTGACTTGCGGCGGCGGCTCAGGGAACAGAATGCGTACTGAGGCTGCGCCCGGTCCCTGGCTGCGGCTGACGGCGCTCGCGGGTGTGGCCGCCTGCGTGCTCGCGGTCGTCAGCGGGACGCTCGAGCTCGGCACGGCGCACCGGCTCATGTCGGCGCTGGCGCTGCCGCCGCTGGCTGCCATGGTGGTCGCTGCGTGGGTGTCGTACCGGCGGCTGCTCGTCCCTTCCACCGCGGCGCTCGCGCTCTTCGGCGCGGCGGCGCTCGCCACCGCCGCCGGCCTCCACGTCGCGCTCGCGGCGCTCGCGCTCGGCGCCGCGGCGGTGAGCGCGGCACTCACATTCCGCCCGGGACCGGACGTAATCGCTCAGAGCCACAAGGTGCCAAGCCTTCCAGGTTCCTGGCGCGACTACATCACGCTGACGAAGCCACGCATCATGTCGCTGCTCCTGCTGACGGGCGCGTCGGGCATGTTCGTCGGCGAGGGTGGCGCGCCTCCACTCGGCGACCTCGGCGTGATGCTGCTCGGCCTCGGGCTCGCCTGCGGCGGCGCGAGCGCGCTCAACCATGTGATGGACCGCGACATCGACCGGCTCATGGGTGCCCGAACCGAGCGGCGGCCCGTTGCCTCGGGGCGCGTGGCACCGGCGCGGGCGCTCGAGTTCGGGCTCGCGCTCTCGGCGGGCTCGTTCGTGCTGCTCGCAAGCCTGTCGAACGTGCTGACGGCGCTGCTGGCGCTCGTCGGCAATCTCTTCTACGTGCTCGTCTACACGGGCTGGCTCAAGCGCTCGACGCCGCAGAACATCGTCATCGGCGGCGCGGCCGGAGCAGTGCCGCCGCTCGTGGGCTGGGCCGCTGCGACGGGCGGCCTGACACTGCCCGCACTGGCGTTGTTCGCGATCGTCTTCTTCTGGACGCCCCCGCATTTCTGGGCTCTCGCGCTGCTGATCAAGCGCGACTACGAAGCAGCACGCGTGCCGATGCTTCCAGTCGTCCGAGGCGAGCGCGAGACGGCGCGGCAGATCCTCCTCTACACGCTCGTCCTCGTCGCCGTCACCGTGACTCCGTTCGTGCTCGGCCCAGCCGGGCTCGTGTATCTCGTCGCCGCGCTCGCGCTCGGCGCCGTGTTCCTCGTCCTCGCGTGGCGTTTGCGCGCGGAGCTGCTACCTCGAAGGGCCGCCGTCCTCTTCCACTACTCCCTTGCGTACCTCGCGCTGCTCTTCGTCGCCCTGGCAGTCGACCCGCTGATCGTCTGATGCTCGATCGCGAGCAGGAGCGCCGGAACCTGCTCTGGGGCTGGGCGCTGTTCGCGCTGTTCGCGATCCTGTTCGTGGGCTCGATCGGGGTCGCGCTGCTCTATCTGGCGCTGGATTAGGGGCGGCAAAGGGACAGGCTGAAGCCTGTTCCCCTCAAGTTTCGCGCTGCCCCGGCCGATGCGCGGTATGGAATGGTGCGCCGGCTCCGTCTCGGGCTGCTCCTTGCCGTGCTCGCGGCCGTTTTCGCCTCGCCCGCGCAGGCGACGCGGCTCGACCTGCCCTACTCGCTGAGCACCGCGCACTTCACGATCCACTACGACGGGCCTCCGTCCTCATCCGCCATTCTCGTGCAGCAGGCCGGCGATCTGGCCGCGACGCTCGAGCGAGCGCACTCGACCTTCACCGGCAGCTGGGGCTTTCCGGCTCCGCGTGACGACGGCGACGGCAAGATCGACGTCTACGTGCAGGATCTCGGGGACCTGGCGCTCGGTCTCGCGTTCCGCGACACCGGAGCGAGCCAGACCTCGGGGTACCTGCACATCAGCACGAAGGCAGTGGCGATGGCCGACACCGCGGCGCACGAGCTCTTCCACCTCGTCCAGTACGGGATGTGGTCGCCTGCGGAGCCGTGGTTGCTCGAGGCAACGGCCGAGTGGGCCGGGTACCGCTTTCTCGGCTTCCCCGCCGCCGTCGCCGACGTGCTGGGCGACGACTATCCGCTCTCGCTGACGCTCGGCAAGCCGGACGTGTCGCTGTCCTGCTCCGGCGCGGCCTGCGGGGTCGACGACTACGAGAACAGCGGGTACTCCCGGTGGCACTTCTTCCAGTGGGCCACCGAGCGATTCAGCTCGTCGTTCGTCAAGGACCTCTTCGACCGGGCCGCAACGCTCAACGACCCGGGGCTCACAGGCACCGACATCCTCGTCTCGACGCTCCAAGCACGCGGGGCCACCCTGGCG
>JBHEMZ010000090.1:0-59354 GCA_046262315.1 Gaiellaceae bacterium | reverse complement strand
CGTCGGCCGTCAAACGGCCAAGCAGCGCGGCAGGAGACAGCCCCACCCCCTGCGCTTTAGCTCGCGGTCACCCGCACCCAACCCGAACTCTCGCAAAGGAGCCGCCGATCGTCCAGCGACTTGACTTTCATCCGTAGTGGTTGAGCCAGTGTGGCAGGGCGCGGTGACGGGCGCTGCTGTGACGGTAGTGGAGGCCGTAGGCCCATTCGCGCGCCATCGTCTGGTGGAAGCGTTCGACCTTGCCGTTCGTGCGCGGCCGGTAGGGCTCGGTGGTCAGGTGTTTGATCCCGCGAGCGGCGAGCAGGCTGCGGAAGTCACGGCTGTGGGTGTAGCACCAGGCGTTGTCGGTCATCAGCCGCTTGGCCTGGATGCCGTGCGTCTCGAAGAAGCGAAGCGCCCGCTTGGTGAAGGCGACGACGGTGTCGGCACGCTCGTTGGGGAGCAGCTCGGCGTAGGCGAGCCTGGAGTGGTCGTCGACGACGGCGTGGGCGTAGTCGTAGCCGACGGCGGCGCGCTTGTCGGCGCCGCTCGTGTGTCGGTCGCCGGTGACGGCGTGGCCTGGTCGCTCGAAACGAGCGTAGCTCGATGAATCCATGTGCAACAGGTCGCCGGGGCAGGGCCACTCATACCTGTTGGCCGGCTCGCGCGGCGCCCGCTCGCGACGCGAGCAGCCGTTGCGCTTGAGCGTCTTCGAGATCGTTGCGTGCGGGCGGCCGAGTCGAGCGGCGAGCTGCCGCGGCCCCCAGCCGGTCTTGCGGCGCGCCTCGCAGATCCGCTCCTGGTCCCGCGGCGAGAGCATCCGCGGGGACGAACGCGGCCGACTCGAGCGGTCGAGCAGGCACACGAGCGATCCCCGCTCCGACGCGCTGGCGTCGCGCCAGCGATGCCACCACTCACAAGCGGTCGCCGGCGAGACGCCATGGCGTCTCGCCGCTTCTCGAATCGAGACGCCGCTCTCGACCGCGCTAACAAGCGCGAAACGACCGGCCAATCCGAGCTTCGCGTTACGGTGCAGCTGCATCCGAGCCCTCCTTCGAGCCGTGGTCTTCAGCGAGACCCACAGCCTCGAAGGAGGGCCGGACGTAACCATCAGCCGTTCAGAACCTATGTAGGCACGTCAACTAGCGAGCGGTCGGGGCCGACGCCGATCAGCAGCGTGCCGCCCTCGCAGTTGAGGAACGCGGCGACGGTTTTGACGATCGCGTCCTCGAGCGCAGGGTGCCGACGCTCCTCGCGCAAATCCCAGCGCGCCGTTGACTTGAACTTGACTGCGTCGTCCTCGTCGTTATCCATGAGCTCGTCGATGGATCTCGCGAAGGTCGGCGCTTCGCCGCGCAGGTGCTTGGCCACGAGTTCCGCGAACTCCGCGTCGGAGCGGATCCTCCGGACGACCGACTCGGTGACCTCGTCGACCGCCGGTGCTGCGTCCGACGCCCCGTGGCGGGCACGGGCAACGCCTCTTCGTAGACGCTGCTGCCGTCGTCGCCGTACGCCGTGCAGACGTGGTCGAATACCGCCTGCACCTTGGCGTCGTATATGGGCCGCGGATACGGCTCGGCCGGAAGCTCGTCCAGGATGTCGCGGATGGCGACTCGCACGTCGGCCATCGTCTCTGCCTGTGCCGCCAGTCGAGGACGAGCCTGTCGGAGCCGTCGTCTCGGCAGTCTGCCGCGCGCGGTTGACTGGTCGCTCCGCAAGGCGGATGATCGGCCAGTGCGAGGAGCCCGACGACGCCGCGAAACGACGGAGCACCGTCGCACGGGAAGGTGACGCGGAAGAGACTTTGCTGAGACGGCGTGGCAGCCCGGGGCTTGCGTCCCGGCCTGGCATCCGCGAGACCAGAAAGAAAGGGCGGAGGGCAGCGATGGCGGAAGCTGGAGGATCGGTCTCGCGTCGGCGAAGGCGCAATCCTAAAACTCGTAGCACCCTCGAGCGCGTAGCTGCAACGGCCGTTCTTGTGGCGGCCGCCTTCCTCGTTACGGCGGTGCGCGCCTCGGCCGACCACATTCCCTACACGCGCGGCGTCGTCTTCGCAGCCGGGGGAGAGAGCACGATCAATGAGTTCGCGGCCGGTGGTGCGCTGAAAGAGAAGCTCATGACCACCACCGACACGTTCTTCAACGGCGGCATGTGCTTCGACTCGGAGGGCAACCTCTACTCGACCAACTTCGACGCGAACGGCATGACGAAGTTCAATGCCCAGGGCGGCGTGCTCGCCGCCGATTTCGGCTCCGGCTTCGACGCGGATCCCGAGAGCTGCGTTGTCGACGCCTCGAACAACATCTACGTCGGCCAGTCCGACGGCGACGCGGACATCCTCAAGTTCGACACCGACGGCAACCTGCTCGCCCGCTTCGACGCCGCGACCGAGAACCGGGGGACCGACTGGATCGACCTGGCCGCCGACCGGTGCACGATGTACTACACCTCGGAAGGTGCCAGCGTAAAGCGGTTCAACGTCTGCACCGGCGCGCAGCTCGCCGACTTCGCGACCGGGTTTTCGACCGACCCCTGCGACGGGTTGCGGATACGCCCGAACGGCGAGGTGCTCGTCGCGTGCACGAGCCGCGTCTTCCGGCTGAGCGCTTCGGGCACCGTCATGCGGACGTACACCGTGCCGAACACGAGCCTGCTCTTCGCCCTGACGCTGGACCCCGATGCGAGGACGTTCTGGGTAGGCGACCTGAACGACGGCACGATTGCAAGGCTCACCATTGAGACCGGGCAGCTGTTCACGCTCTTCGACGGGATGGCGAACACCGCGCTCGGTGGTCTCGCCGTGTTCGGCGAGCTCAGGGTCGGTCAGGATGCGGCGAGGCCGACCTGCAACCTGACGGGGATCGGGACGTCGGGCGGCAAGAAGTTCATCGAGGTAACCGTTCGCGATCCCGGCACCGGTCTCAAGCGGGTCACGGTCACGAAGGCCGCGAACGCCACCACGATGACGACGGGCTTCAGCATGGGGACGACGGACGCCGTGGTCGTGCGGGCGACCAAGGTCGACAACAACGCCACGTCGCAGCTCGCACTCGAGGCCGAAGACATGGTCGGGAACATCACCCGTTGCGACCCGGTGATCACCGTCGTGGTCAGAGGCCGGCCGGCCGCGCAGACTTACACGAACCTGCCCGGCGCCGAACATCAGCTCTCGATCGTGAACGGCGCGCCGGGCTTGCGGCGACTGAAGATCACCGTAAACGGCCACGCCTTCAACGTCACCGGCCTGCGGGACGGTGAGGCGCGGACACTCGACGTCGCCTCCGCCATGGAGCCCGGTGACGACAACACGATCACGCTCCGCGGCTTCGGCAAGCGAACGGCTAGCGCGACGGTGGTGATCCACGACTAGGACTCGAGGAACGATATGCGCGTAGCAGCCCCCACCGCTGAACCTTCCGACGACCGACGCGCCCGCCGCAGGACGCGTCCCAGACCTCTCCGCCTCGCTTTTGTCCTGGCCCTGGGCCTGTGCGTCACGGCGCTGGCGGCGCCCGCCGCCGCGCGCCCGCCGTACCCGACCGTCCTCCCGGACTTCGCGCATCGAAATGCGCCGCATTCGCCGCTCTACTCGTTCCGGGGCGGCACGACCTCGCGGCCGATGCTCGTCATCTATGTCAAGTTCGACAACATCCCGCGCCCGGGCCTCGATGCGCCCTGGGCGCGGGGGCAGTTCTTCGGGCAGTTCTTCGGACTGCCCGTCCCCAGCGTGGCCGAATTCTTCGCCGACGAATCTAGAGGCAGCCTCAACCTGACGCCCGCTTTCGAGCCGAACACCACCGCCGCCGGCGCGGTGAACGACGGCATCGTCGTCGTGAAGATGGAGAGCCACGGGCAGATTTTTCAGTACAAGGACCAGCGAGATCAGCTCCGCGCGGTGGTGAACGCCGCCGACAGCAGCCTCGACTTCTCCGTCTTCGACCGGAACAACGACGGCAAGATTCGAAACGACGAGCTCGTCGCCCACTTCCTCTTCACAGGCGCAGTGCCCCTTCGCTGCGGCCTCGCACGGCAGGTCGCGTCGGGGCGAAAGCTTGACGGCAAGGAGCTCACCGGTTTGCAAATGTCGATCGTCGGCACGGACACGGCCGCCGGCACGATCGCGAACCTGACGACGATCATGCACGAGACGGGACACCTCATCTTCAATATGCCCGACCTGTACGACTACGGGGTCGGAGGGCTCGATCTTGCCGGCCCCACCTGCGGCGCCGCTGAATCGTTTCGCCGGACGAGCGTCTGGCAGAAGATGCACATCGGCTGGCGGTATCCGACCGTGGTCGTCGAGGACGGCTACTACAACATCGGACGGTTCAAGACCGAGTTCCAGCCGGCGGGTGACGTTGTCGCACAGGACGAGTCGTTTCTCCTGTACGACCCGGATAGGTATCGCCCCGCGCAAGGGCAAGCGGAATACGCGATGGTGGAGAACCGCAGCCAGAGCGGGTATGACAGCGGTGCTTCAGATACCGGCCTCGTGATCTGGGGCCTCAACGACTCGCTCTTCAACATAGACGCGCGACTAGGCCGCCCGATCACGCTTCTCCGGCCGATCGGAGGAGTTCCTCCGGCGAGTTACCCCGGCAGCAATCGGGACGCATGGGATCCCAGCGACCCCGGCACCGCGGAAATCCGCGTTGCCTCGATCCTCCCCGGCAACATCAGCGTCCGTGCG
Source organism: Gaiellaceae bacterium (assembly GCA_046262315.1). Classification (GTDB taxonomy): domain Bacteria; phylum Actinomycetota; class Thermoleophilia; order Gaiellales; family Gaiellaceae; genus JACVRM01. The sequence goes on along the minus strand of JBHEMZ010000090.1, from coordinate 54,682 downwards.
ATCCCGCCTGCGGCACCGATCATGCGCGTCTACTTCGACGTCCGCGGACCTGGAGTGCTCGTCGATCCGACCACGCCCTCGGGGCAGCCGCTGCGCGTAGCGGTCACTCCGGAGGAGGCGAGCGTCGTTGCTTTTGGTGTCGAGAACACCGGCGAGGAGGCCGATACGTTCACGTTCACGCTCGACGCGGGCGGCTGGCCCGTAGAGCCGGTCACCAAGGAGCTCGACCCCCACGTGTCCGCCTTCGCCGACGTCACCCTGACGCCGCCTGCGGACGCTCCCGTCGGCGTTCGAACCTACACTGCGCGCGGCGCGAGCACCAGCGATTCAACGGTCGCCTCCACGGCGCCGATCGAGCTCAACGTGGTCCTCGATCGCACGGCGGTGGCGTACACCGGGGCCGCGAGTGCACAGCAAGGTCAGGAGGCCTCGTTCCAAGCCGCCTTGACGAATCCAGACGACAACAGTGCGCCTGGGATCTCCGGCGAGAGCGTCCAGTTCCGCCTCTTCGGGCTCGCGGGCGCGCAGACGGCAACTGCGACGACCGACGCGAGCGGTGTCGCCTCCGCCTCTCCGGTGATCACCGTTCGGCCTGGGCGGTATCTGCTGAAAGTGTCGGTTCCGCGTCTGGGTAAGCACGCGCCGGCCTCCGTCAGCGTGCCGTTCAGGGTGGACCCATGACCGAGCGCGACCGGGGGTAGCCCGATTGAAGGTCCGAGCACGAACATGCGCGGAGTAGCCCTCACTGCTCGGAGCTCCGAGCGCCGCGCCACTGCGCGCGGAAAAGTGCGCGCGGCTGCGATTCGGCGCTCGCCGGCGGCCGCGGGTGCGCGCCAGTCGCGCGCTGCCGGCGCCGCATTGCTCGCTGGAACCGCCCATATGCACTCCCCTGCGACGTCATCTCAATCTGCCGCTGGGGCGACGGCCTCCCGTGGAGTCTACGAAAGGCTCCCCTCCTCGGCGCAATGTCTTCCAAAACGAAAAGGCATGCACGACTGGCACTGCGACCTCCTCACGCTCGGGAACCGTTAGGGTCCGTTAGGGTCGGCTCGCCGCCAGTCACGCCGGGGTGCCTGGATGATCAGAAGGAGGCCGCATGGCCGACGAAGAGCCCCTCCCTCCGCTCGAGATCCCGTGGCGGCTCGCCGCGACGACGCAGCCGCTCGTCGAGGGTGAGCCGGACCAGACCTCCATCTCGCTGTTCTTCCATGAGCCGGACCCCGAGACGCTCGTCGGCCGGCCCGCAGATGAGCGGCTGATCTACCTCAAGTTCCTTGTCTCGGTGTCACCGGCGTCCTTCCCGCGCGACCGCTCCCAGCTGGTCTCGACGTTCCTCGGTGAGGGCGTGCCCGTCTTCCATCTCCAGCTCGACCTGCGCGTCCGGAACAGCAACGGCGACGTCGGGACGATCCGGCCCTACTTCCACGCGGCGGCGCCGCTGAGCCGGGAGATGATCCAGACGGGCGTCGTCGGCGGCGAGGCGTACGAGGGCGAGTTCGACGGCCAGTCGTTCGGCAAGAGCGGCAGTCAGATGTTCGAGTCGCAGACGAGCCGGTCGAAGACCGTCTCCGCCGGCGCCAGCGCGGGGTTCGCCGTCCCGATCCCAGTCGTCGGCGGCATCTTCGGGGCGAGCGGGTCCGTTCGGACGACCACGACCGACGTCACCAGCGATCGCGCCGTCTCGCAGACGGTCGACACGACGCAGCGGCAGGCTGCCGAGGAGCGCCGCGAGCTCGTCAGCCACACGACGCGGGTCGAGAACGTGCTCACGCTCCTGCGGGCGAAATCGCTCGGGACGCCGCACCTCGGCTTCTCGCTCATGCCTCGGCCGCTAGGGGTGTTGTCCATCGACCCCGCCGACCCGAACCTGTGGTTCAACCAGCTCCTCGCCCGCCGGTCGAGCGGCATCGAGGGGATCCAGGAGTTCACCGCCGTCGTGGTCGTCCCCCGCGACGAGGACTTCTGCGTCGACGCGCGCCTCCGCCGCGTCTGCGTTCTCGACAGCCCGCCCGGGCCGTTCACGATCGAGGAGCGCTTCGACGGCAACCTGATCCAGCTCTCCCGGATCGTCAACTACCTCAACCGGGTCTATCCAATCGGGACGCCGCTGGAGGAGCTGGACGTCGACCTGATCGGCGGCCTCTCGCCGGCGAACGAGTTCCGGCGGCCGGTCGTCGAGCTGTGGGCCCTTCGCCTCCTCCCTGGGATCGTGGAGGCGATCGTGCTCTCGCCGCACGCGAATCCGGGCGTCGAGAAGCGCGGCAGCGTCAACTACAAGGCGTTCATCGAGATCTGGCTGGAGCTCCTGCGCGAGGAGTACGAGCAGGAAGTGGCGCGCTCGCCCGTCGAGCGTGGAGTCCTGCTCGGCGAGAACCGCTTCCTGACGACGTGCTTCGCGACGACGTCGGAGGAAGGGACGGTCGTGAAGGACAGCTCGTCGTCGATCGGCCCGCTCGTGCGCGTGCCGATCGACGTGGGCGTGATCGACGTCGGCGGGATCAAGACCGCGCAGGCCGAGAACGTCCGCGACCGAGCGGTCGAGACCGTCACGCGCTGGAACGCGCTCGAGCAGCAGCTCGGGACGCTGCTGTCGCAGCAGCAGACGCTCCCCGAGGAGCCCGTGAAGGCGAGCGACCCGCGCGTGCTCAAGGTCCTGCTCGACCGCTGGTCGAAGCTGAACGCCGAAGACGAGCGCAACTTCGGCTTCGACCGGGGCGCGGACCTGCTCGGCCTGAGCGCCGCGCAGCGCCGGTGGCTGAAGGCGGCGGGCGCAACCGACCTGAGGACGATCGCGAAGGCGCTGAAGGTCGCCCCGGAGATCCGCCGCTACAACGCGCAGATACGCCCGCTCGGCACGGCGCTCGAGGGGGTTGAGGGGACGGCCGCACCGGAGGCGCTGACGATCCTGCCCGAGAAGGACGAAGGGGAGATCCACGCGGCGATCGCGGCGACCCTCGAGCAGGACGAGCCGCAGGGCTGACCCGTGAGGTCGCGCCGGCGGGTCAACCGGCTCCGGCTAGGCCCCGTCGTCGGCCACACCGACGACGCGTCGGCCCGCGTCTGGATCCAGGTCGTCGACGATCCGGCGCGCTACGCGCTCCGCGTCGAAGGCGCGGGCATCTTCCCCTTCCAGAGCACCGAAGGGGGCGTGCTCGAGTTCCGGACCGCGATCGCCGTCGCGGCCGGCCTCCGCCCGGAGTGGCAGTACCGCTACAGCGTCCTCCGCCTCGGACGGCGCATGCCCGGGGGCAGCGGCTCGTTCCGCACGATGCCGCCGCCCGGCTCGATGGCGAACGTCCTCTTCTGTCCGATCTCGTGCAACGCGATCGACAAGGGTCTCGGTTCGTGGCGGCCGTTCTCCGAGTTCGTCGGACGGTCGCTGCCGAACTTCGTCCTGATGATGGGCGACCAGCTCTACATGGACGAGGACAAGCCCGACACGTTCGACGAGGAGCTCGAATCGTCGCCGGCGCGGCGGCGCGAGGCGATGGCCGAGAAGTACCGCCTCAACTGGTCGCGCGACCCGGTCAACCGGGTGCTCGCGAATGTGCCCACCTACATGATGTGGGACGACCACGACATCTACGACGGCTGGGGCTCGTCGGCGGGAACCAGCCCGACGCTCGTGGCGAAGCACCCGAAGGGCGCCGAGATCTTCGCGGCGCTGAACGCGTACTTCGAGGATGCGCGCGACGTGTACTGGCACTTCCAGGGGTGTCACAACCCCCAGCCGGGCGACATCGCCGACCCGGGGTTTCCAAACTACGTCAGCGAGCCCCCACTGCACGGGACGCGGCGGGCGATGCCGTTTGCGTTCCGCTGCGGGCGCTTGGCCGTGCTGGTCCTCGACAGCCGCGGCGACCGCGACGTCTTCCGCGACGACCTGCCGGCGCTCGGCCCAGAGCAGTGGGCGTTCATCGAGCACGTCTTCGCCAACCTGCCTCCCGACGTCGAGGCGCTGGCGGTCGTCACGCCGACGCCGATCGCGTCGATGGACCCGGACGGGCAGGTGATGAAGCTCGTCGGCGGCCGTACGGACGACGTCGAGGCGTTCAAGCGGGGCGATCGCGAGCGGCTCCTCAACCTGCCGAAGGGGAAGACCTTCGGAAACTTCGCGCTCGCGGCGGTCTCCGCACGGGTCTCCCGGCTGACGGGCACGCCGGCCAATCTCGGAGAGTTCATGCTCTCCAACATCGACGAGGTGCGCGACCAGTGGTCGCACAAGTTCGCGCGTCGCGAGCAAGCGGACCTGATCCGCAAGGCAGGGAAGGCGCGGCTCGCCAACCGCAATGCGGGCGCCCCGCGCAGCCTGATGTTCCTCTCCGGCGACATCCACATCGGCTGCATCTTCGACCTGACGTCGCTTGTGCCGCCGTTCAAAGCGGTGTCCCTGACGTCGTCGGCGATCAGCAACACCGAGGACACCTCGTTCGTCCTCGGCGTGTACGTCGACGAGGAGGTGAACGTAGGCTTCGGGATCAAGTCGAAGCTGCGCGACGTCGTGCCCGACTTCAACTTCGGCGTCGTGCAGGTGATCCCCACGGGGCGTGGCGCCGACCTCCACGGCGCGCTCGCGCACGAGGGCAACGCGTTCGCCGCCGGCCTCGACCTATCCGACTTGCTCTAGGACGTAAGGGCCGGAAGTTGGACAGGCGAAGCCGGTCTAGCTGGAGGCCTGAGGGCGGCGACGCGGCCCTCAACGCTGCCCGGCGGTCAAGAGCGGCTACCGCGGGCCGCGACTGACGATCAGATTCACACGCGCCCCGCTCGGCAGCCTGGCGGCTGGCGAACGCGACTGTGAGACGACCCGGCCTTTCGCCATGCGTGCCCGCCTCGCACTCACTTATCGAGCGGACACCCCCCGTGACGTGGAAGCTCAGCTTCCGTTCAGCGCGGCCGGCGCGGCTCGCTCGCGCTGGCGAAGCGTCATCAGTATCGCGTCCGCGACCTCGTCGCCGACGCCGTAGTCCTCGAACACCTGGAGGATCGTCGCGACGAGAAGCCGCACATCGAGCTCGGTCCGCGCCGACACCGGGTCGGGAAGAAGCCCGGCAGCGAACTGGAGCTCTCGTAGCTCGCGGAGCGCCGCCAGGCGGGTCTTGAGCGCGCCTGCTCGCACGGCGTCGTGGGCGCTCTCGCCGAGCAAAGCGGCGTCCTCGACGACTGCCTCGACGCGCTCGATTGCCTCGGCGAGCTCCTCGAACGGATCCACGCCCTCGAACTGGACGCGCGACGGGCGGGCGCTCCAGATCGCGCGGCACTGCCTGTCGGTGACGCCGTGGCGCTCGCTGATCGTCGCCCAGGTGAGCCCCCTCGCGCGGTCGCGGCAGATCTCGGCATCACGCCGCACCTGCTCGCGGGCGGGAAGGCGTGCCATGCGGTCACCGTAGCGTGCGCGCTCGCTGCGGCTCGCGCGTCTATGGGGCACGGGCGCGGCATGGCGTGGGGGCGTTCGCAAGAATCGTGGCCGTGCCGGCCACGCCTGTCACGGTCGTCGACCCCGGCGAGGGGCACAAGGCCGTCCGCCACCTCGACGCCTCCTGCGGCGAGATCGCGCGATCCAGTCCGGAGCAGGTGCTCGGCGTGATGGCCGCGACGGCGACAGTGCGAGCGCTGACGACGCGGTGTGCGGTCTGCTTCGCCGAGGTCGAGAGGCGCGAGGCGGAGACTCGGCGCGTCGCGCAGCGCCAGCCGCCCCTCGACGGCGTGCAGGCAGGTAGCAGCCCAGCGACACCGGAGAGTGCTATGCCAGTCCCGTCGCAGGACGCCGCTCGCCTGTTGGTGACGATCGCCCGCTGCCCGATCGTGGAGGCGTGCCTGGAGGACCGGGCGCCGGGCCATCCGTGCTCGGCGGTCGTGCTTGACCAGTGGCGCGGCGAGCCCGAGGAGACGCGCCGGCGTGAGTGGCGGATCGGCCACCAGCTGCCGGAGCCGTGGGAGGGGCACCTGGAGTCTGCGCCGATCCTGTTCGTCAGCTCCAACCCCTCGATCGCGGGGACGGTCCGGGGCGGCTCCACCGAGCGGCGGCCCGCGCAAGCAACCTGGCTCGGGTTCACCGCCGAGCAGCACCCGTCGGTCCGGCGGGTCGCCAGGCCGAACTGGCTCTGGGACGACGACGAGCTCGTCGACCGCTACGAGTCGGCCTTCGATCTCTATATCGCCGATGGCACCCGCTACCGCGAGTTGAGACGGCACGCCGGCGCGCGCGACCCGTTTCTGGGTGGAGGTGCGCGCGCGTGCCCGCGAGCTGCTCCCCGGCCGCGACGTGCGACCGGGCTTCGACTACGCACTCACGGAGGCGGTGCGCTGCAAGTCGCGCGGGGAGGCGGGCGTCGCCGATGCTCTGGAGACGTGCTCGAGCCGGTACCTGCGGAGAACGCTGGAGCAGTCGGGCTCCCAGCTCGTCGTCGTCCTCGGCCGCCACGCGGCGTGGGCGGTGAGCGCGCAACTCGGCGTGCCGGCGAGGCCTCGGCTGCATCCCGACGTCTCTGTGGGCGGGAAGGCACGCGCGGTCGTATTCATGCCTCACCCCAACGCGCGTGTGGCACGCTCGTTCGCCGCAGTGTTGGGGAAGGACGGACTCGCGCTGCTACGGGCGCGCCTTGCATAACTGGCGACCTCGACGCTGCCGAGCGTGCGGTCCTGCGCGCGGGGTTCGCGCCCGGCGGTAGAGGACGAGCGCAGCTCCGATCACGGCCTGGTGGTCGGTCACCCAGGGCCGGCCGTCCGAGCTCGCTAGCCTGTCCGTTCGCCGAGGAGAGCGACCGGCGAGCCCCGGCTGGCGGCCGTGTCATCTGGGAGACTGGCGGAGTGGACGAACATGCCGCCCGAGCCGCAGGCGGGGTCGTACACCCTGCCGTGGAACGGCTCGATTACATCGACGATCAGCCGCACGATCGACTGCGGCGTGAAGAACTCGCCGCCGCGCCGGCCCTCGTTGGCGGCGAACTCCGCTAGGAAGTACTCGTAGATGAGTCCGAAGGCGTCGCCGGAGACCATCCGGGGGAGCGGCGCGAAGAGGCGGACGAGCTCGAGCAGGACGCTCTTCTCGAGCTTCTGGTACCCACGCGGCAGCACCCCGCGAAGGCCCGTGTTCGTCGCCTCGATCGCGTCCATGGCGAGGTCGATGTTGGCTCCGAGGTCTTCGCCCTCGGGAAGGTTGACGAGCCACGACAGGCGGGCGATCTCTGGCACGAACAGCACGCCGCGGGCGCGGAAGTCGTCGGCGCTCACGGGCCGCCGCTCGGTCGCCTTCAGCTCGAGCTCGGGCCGGAGCTCGTCGAAGCGGTGGTCGGCGAAGGCGAGGAAGATGAGCCCGAGCACGGGCCCGCGGTACTCCGCGGGCGTAAGGCTGGAGTTCGCGCGCAGCGCGTCGGCCGCGGCCCATAGTCGGCGCTCAAGTTCGATGAGATCGGTCATCGGCAGCCTCTAGGCCCGGAAGAGGTCACGTCGGGTGGACGGTCGCTTCGGCTGGATCGCGTTGTCGATGGACATTAACGAGCCGTGCACGGGGCTGATCGTACGACGGAACGCGCGATTCGGCGCTCGCCAGCGGCCGCGGGTGCGCGCCAGTCGCGCGCCAGTGGAGGGCCCGGATGAACGGATTTGAGCGGTCTTGGGCGGACGATGGGACAACCCTGAGCCGGCCGGGAAGTGCCTGCTCAACCGAGGATTCCGCGCAGACATGCGGGATGCCCCCGGCAAGAATCGAACTTGCGCACGCGGTTTAGGAAACCGCTGCTCTATCCACTGAGCTACGGGGGCGCCGATTCAGAGTAGCCCCGACCCTACGCGGGTTCGTCAGTCGCCGAGATTCGCGGTCGGCAGGCCCGCAGTGGACGTGTCGAGACCGTGTCGGGGCCGAACGACCCTGTCGAGCGGCGCGTTCCCGAGCTAGGGCATTCGCATGGGGTCTGGGCGATCCATGTCGCTCATGGAGCCACCGTCGCCCGGAATCGTGAGCCCCGGAACCAGGTCTGGTGCCGCGATGAGCATGCCCCCGAGAACAAGCAGGATGCCAGCGGTTGCATAGGTGACTGCTCGGCCCCAGGGAAGCGTCTTCTCGGCGGCGATGAGCGCCGCCACGAACGCCATCCAGGCGACGCTCATGACGCCTAGCGCAAAGAGCGACGCCATCAGGGCCCAGCAGCAGCCGGCGCACCAGGCGCCGTGCCGCGCGCCCATCTTGAGCGCGCCCGAGAGCCCGTCGCGCCAGGAACCGAGCAAGAAGCCGAATGGGCTTCGACACTTGGTCAGGCAGACATTCTTGAGCGGAGTGAGCTCGTAGACGGCCGCGACCACGAGCGTGCCGGCGGCCACCCAACGGCCGGCCTCGCCCCACGACAGCTCGGTACCGAACAGGCGGCGGCCCGCGTCGGAAATGCCGAAAGCGAGCAGGCCTGCAGACGCCCAGGTCAGTAGGTAGCCGGACGTGAACACCATGGGCGCGAGCGGAGCGCGACGTCTGGTCATGCGCGCGTACAGAGCGACCGTCGGCGACACCGAAGGGAGCATCATCGCGGCCATCATCACGACCCACACGCCCAGGAACCAGCTCAAGGCTCCAAGGTGAGTTCCCGGCCCCTCGTCCATCCCGCGCATGCGATCGACCGTGAACCACCAGGCGATGCCTGCGAGCACGAACAGCAGACCGACCAGGGCCAGACGGGTGCGCGCAGCAACCAACGCGGGCGCGAAGCCCGCGCCGTCGGCGCCGTGCTCGAGTGGGGAGGCGATCACGAGTGGTTCAGGCAGCCCAGGCGAACTTGGACGACGAGAAGCCGGACTTGCCCTCGTACTCGATGCCGAAGGCGTTGATCCGCGAGCGGGTCGCCTTGGAGATCGTCAGCTCGGAGCCAGCCGGATTGAAGATGCCGGTCAGACGCGCCGGCTCTCCGGACTCCACGCCGAACGGGACGACGTCTTCGATCTCGAAGTCAATGGCGTCGCCGATCTTGACGCTGTGGCGAAGCCCATCCTCCAGCACCTCGATCGGTGCGCGTTCGACGCCGAGGTTCTCTCCCACGAGCGGCCCGAGCGCCTCCATCGGCCCGCCGAGCTGGCCGCCGAAGACGGCCGTCAGCTTCTCGGCCTGGTCGTCGGAAGCGGCTGCGTCGATGAACACACCGAGGCGCCAGTTTCCCTCGCTCATCACCTTCGGCGTGTCGGCGATCGCCGCGACCTTGAGGCCGCTGACGTCTGTTCCCTCCACCTCACCCTGGACGATGTTGAAGACGAGCGTCGCGTTGCAACGGTCGTAGTCGGCACCGAGCGCGAGCGACGTGGTGCACGGACAGACGACCTCGCACGAGCAGGTTTCGAAGTACGTTCCCTTGAGATTCCAGGCCATGCTGCCTCCTTTACCGAGGGGTTGATCAGCCGCGCCGACGCGATTCTGTGCTCGTGCCGGGGCCAGGTCAACCTGGCTCGAGAAAAATGGTCAGAGCACCGGCAACATTCCTGTCCGCGTCGCCGACGCAATCGCGATGGTGTCCGGCGCGTCCCCGCTGGGAAGTCATCATGTCGCGGGGATCCTAAGCCGACCGTGGTAGGCGCCCCGCCTGCCACTGAGCTTCGGGTGTGCGAGACCCGATCGTCGATCTCCTGACGACGGCTCAGCGGCGCGACGGCTCAGCGGCGCGTCGAGATCGTTAGCGCGTACGAGCCGTCGAGCGGCCCGTCCTCCGGCAGGTAGGCGACGATGTAGACGAACTCGCCCGCCCGGCCGTCGTTCGTCAGCCCGATCTGCTCGGTGCGTCCCTTCGCACGATCGCTGTAGTCGATCAGCGGGCCGCGGAGCGCCCGCTTGCGGCTCTGATAGTGGACGGTCTTCGCTGTCCGGCGGAAGACTTCGAGGTCGACGTCGCCGCCCTCCGGGTTCAGCCGGATCGTCACTTTCGAGCGGCCGGGCACCCAGGCGCGGTAGACGTCGATCGGATCCTCCGTGACGTCGACGAGCGCGCGAATCCGCGCCTGCCCGCGGCCGGGCTTCGTCAGCGGCGCGTCCGCCGTGGCGAACAGCCCGTTGGCCTTGACCTGGTAGATGTCGTCGTTGGGCTCTCGCGGGTCGACGATCGGCGCGTTCTCCGCGAGGGCGGCCGCGATGTTGAGCATCCCGAAACCCGTCTGCAGGTCGAAGCCGGCGTTGTAGACGTCGCGCGCGGAGTAGCGCATGACGTTGAAGACCTGAGTGCGATCCAGGTCGGGCCGGACCGTCCACACCCACGCTGCGGCCGCCGCGACCATCGGCGCGGAAAAGCTCGTCCCGTCCTTGAAGTCGAAGAGCGACGTGTACCGGCTCGACGTGAACCAGGCGGGGATGGCGACGAGGATGTTGTGCCCCGGCGCGGCCAGATCGACGGCGAGGTTGCGGTTCGAGAACGCGAGCGGCTGGTCGTCGACGTCGGTCGCGGCGACGGTGAGCACGTGTTTCAGGACAGCGGGATCGCGCTTCGGATTGCCCTTCTCGCCCTGGTTTCCGGCTGACGCGACGATCACGGACCCTGCCCCGAAGGTCTCCGCCACGGCGTCTCGGAGCGCGAAGCACGATCCGGCGGGGAAGCTCCAGCTGGCGTTGATGACGCCGGTCGGGGCTGCGCGCCGGGCTGCGGTGAGCGCCCTGACGGCCCCGCTGCACGTGTCGTCCGGCCAGTCGTAGGAATGAAGCCGTGCGTTCGGGTAGACGCCGACCATCCCCCAGCCGTTCGCGGGCGCGGCCGCAACCGATGCGACCGCGGTCCCATGATCCTCGCCCTCCTCGGCGGGAACGCTCTGCTGGTTCAGGAGCAGGGTGTTCGGGCGACCCGCAAACTCGGGGTGCGTGACGTCGAGGCCGGTGTCGATCACCGTCAGGGGAACGCCCGGCCCCGGCGGCTCGACGTCGGCCCGGATCGTGTCGAGCTCGGCCTGGTCGTTCAACAGGTGGTCGCCCTGTTGCCAGTGCGTCTCCGGGCGCGCGCTCACGGCGTCGAGCTCGGCGTACCTGAGCGCAGACCGAGCCCGGAGAGCTCGAAGCGCCGGGGGGGCGGACGAGGCCCGCACACGCCACAGCGCCAGGCTGCGCGAGAGCAGGACGCCTCCCGCGGCCCGCACGATCCCCTCGCCGCCGCGACCGCGCTCGAGCGCTACGAGCACGCCCCGCCGAGGCGCCGCCGCCGCGAGCAAGCGATTCACGTCACGGAGCTGTGGCGGGACGATCGCCTCGCCGGCCTTGCCGCCCTTGGCGTGGGACATCTCCATGTGGCGCCCGTGCGTGTCCGCGTCGGCTTCCGCCAAGCCGAAGCCGGCCACTCCGGCGAGTGCCGCGAGCACGAGCGCGGCCGTGGCGAGTCGGGCTCCCATCGCATCGGAAACTCGCATGGAGCGGCCTCGGAGTCCAGCGCTCCGCTCACTCGCACGTCTTCGCAAACGATGCCCAGATGTCTTCCAGCTTCCAGTAGGCCGTCGTGTGCAGCGCGTAGTCGAGCATCTTGCCGACGACCTCACGCCGGATCCGGGGTCGGAACTTCCGCAATCCGAGCTCCCCCCGAGACGCTGCCGAGCAGCTCGCCCGGCGTGAAATCGGTGCCTGCCTGTCCGCGGACTCCTTCCCCTTCGGGCGATCACGGCGTCCTCTGCGCAGAAGGATGGAGAAGAGGCACGACCGGTTGCCAACCGGCGCGCAGGACCGCGACGAGCGAGGGTGGTGTGACCAGCGTCGCCACTGTGTCGGTCGGTCGCGGCCGGCTCTGGACATAGCCCGCCTGGGTCCAGCGCCGGAGTTCCGGCCCGAGAACGACCCAGGGCGCGCCCTCCTCCAGCACGAACGCCCCGTCGGGGAGCTCGCCGAGCGGCGCTCGGTGGCGGAGCTGCTGCCGCGTGTCGGGAGCAATGCGCTCAGCGTGGAGCTGCTCGTCGATCGCATCAGCGCCGATCTGGCGCGGGTGGAGCTCGCGCCAGATGGCGCCGAAGCGAAGGTAGTCCTCGTGTCGGCAGAGTGCGCAGGGGCGATGTCCCGCGGCGAACGCGGTCGCCTCGTCCAGGAAGAACAGCTCGGTGAAGCGGCCGGGTTGGAGCAGCGGGTGTCGGTGCCAGCCGCGGAACCGGAGCCGGCAGACGATCCAGCGCTTGCCGTTGTAGCGTCGGATGATCCGACCCGTCTCGTCGTGGAGGCAGCCACGGTTGCCGTAGGCCAAACCACGACCAGAGTCGGCAATCAAGTCGCCTAGCGGCGTGACGCGGTTTTGCAGCGGCATCTCGATATCAAGCTACTGCCGAGCACTAACCTCGAGGCTCACGACGTCAACGTTCGTCTGATGGGCGACTACGCGATCATCCACGCGCGAACCACGTATACGCGGCCGGACGGCGAACCCGGAGCCCGGCCACTACACGGACGTCTGGGCACGCCGTGTCCGCCCACGTAACCCGCGGCTAGACACAGAGATTGACGCCGAACCGATTCGGCACCTCCCACGAACAACCCGCGTCAACGACGAGGGAGGCACAGGTGTTCGGGCTCGACGACTGGATCGCAGGTCTCTCCGACGGAGCCTCGATGTGGGTCGTCCTGGCCGTGGCCGTACTCCTCGGACTCCGCCACGCGACCGATCCTGACCATGTCACCGCGGTGGCGACGCTCGTCGCCGGCACGCGTGAGCGCGCCGCCCGGCGCGCGGCCGAGTTCGGTGCCGCCTGGGGCGCCGGCCACGCCCTGACCCTCATCGCCTTCGGAGTGCCGATTCTGCTGCTCGACCGCTACTTGCCCGCGCGCGTCCAGCAGGGTGCCGAGACTGCCATCGCCGCCGTGATCGTCTACCTCGCCGTCCGCCTGCTACTGCGCTGGCGGCGCGGCGCCTTCCATCTTCACGAGCACGACCACGGCACCGCGCCGCACACGCACCTGCATGCCGCGCAGGCGCGCCATGGGCACGCTCAGCGCACGCGGCGCGGCGCCTTCTGCATCGGCCTCGTGCACGGGATGGGCGGGAGCGCGGGGGTCGGCATCCTGCTCGTCGCGGCCATCGAGTCGACGGCGCTCGCCGTCGCGTCGCTCGTCCTGCTCGCTGCGTTCACCGCCGGCTCGATGTGCATCGTGTCGAGCGGCTTCGGGGCGACGCTCATCTCGCGCCCGGTCGCCTCGTCGTTCAACGTCGTCGCGCCCGCGCTCGGCGTGCTGAGTCTCGCGTTCGGCATCTGGTACGGCACGGCGGCGTGGAGCCTCGTGCCCTATCCCTTCTAACCTCCAGGGGTGCGCATCGCGGGCGCGAAGCGCTCCGCCGCGTCCTGGATCGCCTCGAGCAGCGCGTCACACGTCGATGACGTCTGCGTGGCGCTCGCCGGAGCCGGCGCAGGCCCGCGCCCACCGTTCGGCAGTCCGCACGACCGCCTCGCGCAACGCTTCGTCGATCGGCTGTGCGTCGAGCTCGATCCGAACCTGGTGAACCTCGGCCTCTGACGTTTCACTCAGCTCGAAACGCTCCTCGGAGATCACCGAGACGGCTGCGGTTTGATGGCTCAGCTCGCGGCCGAGCTCCTCCAGCTCCGCCGCGGTCGCCTGGCGGCCCGCGAGCAGCCCGAAGTTCACGCGGACCACAAGGCCGCCGTCGACCTCCTCGGGTAGCGCGACAGGCGGTTCTCCGTGCACGGGCGCCCTATGTCCCCGGCCTAGGCTTCGTAACCCCCACGAGCTTCAGCGCTCGCGCGGCTCCCAGCGGAAACCGCGCACCGCCGCGAGCGCCCCCGCCGCGCCCCAAGCGGCGATGATCGCTACGTCCGTCGGTCGCTCCCAGACGCCCACGTCGGCCAGCATCACGTCGCGGACGAGCTCGATGAAGTGCGCCAGCGGCAGCACCTGCGCGATTGCCTGGAGCACTTCCGGGAACGACTCGGACGAGAAGAACGCCCCCGACACGAACGTCGCCGGCAGGTACAGCGCATTGATTACGGCCGAGGCGCCCTCTGCGCTGCGCACGAGCGCCGTCACCCCCACACCGAGCGCCGTGAAGGCGGAGGCGCCGAGCAGCAGCGCCAGCGCCAGCGAGACCAGCCGGTCGGGCACCTCGACGCCGAAGACGAGCTTTGCCAGCGCGACGAGGATGATTGCCTCGACGAGGTAGACGAGAATGATCGAGCCGAGCACGGCCGCCACGTAGGCCCGAGCCGACAGCGGCGTCGCGCGCAGCCGCTTGAGCGTCCCGGCCTCGCGCCGGAGGACGAGCAGGATGGCCAGCCCCGCGAACGTCGTGGACGCGACGCCGTAGCCGAGCATCCCCGCCAGCAGGAAGTCATAGCCGCGCACGCCGTCCACCTCGTTGTCGCCGTACGCCGAGCCGAGCAGGACGAGGAAGATGATCGGGAGCAGGAAGGTGAAGAAGGCGAGCTCGCGGCTGCGCCAGAAGAGCCTCTGCTCCAGCCGCAGCTGATGCAAAAACAGCCTCACGCCGCTGGCCGCCTTCGGCTCCCGCTCGACGGAGCCGGGCTCCGCCGAAGGCTGACGCCGCTGGACTGCAGGATGCCGCGCGGACGGCGCTTGTCCGTGCCACCTGCACTGTCCGGCGCGCCGTCCACTTGCCTCCTTTGCCAGCGGTGCCCCAGCGGCGTGAGGAACCTCACTCCACGCCCTCGGCGCCCGTGAGCCGCAGGTAGATCTCCTCGAGCGTGGGCCGGCGCACCTCGAGCGCCTCGAGCTGTCGATCCGCGGCCAGCGCTTGGGAGGTCAGCTCGTGCAGCGTGCGCGTCGGATCCTCGGTGCGCACGACCACCTCACGGCCGTCTTGCCGGTAGTGGATCTCGGTTCCCGGCACGGCGGCGATCAGCGCCGCCGGCGTGCCCGATGCGACGATCTCGCCCTCGCGCAGCACGGCGACGCGATCGGCGAGGCGGTGGGCCTCCTCGATGTAGTGCGTCGTGAGCAGGATCGTCTTGCCGAGGTCCCGCAGCGCGCGGATCGTCTCCCAGGCGGCACGGCGCGCGGCGGGATCGAAGCCTGTCGTGGGCTCGTCGAGGAAGACCAGCTCGGGGTCGCCCATGAGTGCGACACCGAGGTCGAGCCTGCGGCGCTGTCCTCCGGAGAGCGTGCGGTAACGCGCGTCGCGCTTGTCTTCGAGACCGACGAGCCGCAGTACGTCCTCTGGCTTTCGCGGCCGTTCGTAGTAGCCGGCGAAGACCCGCAGGTGCTCCATGACCGTGAGGTTCACGAACAGTTCGCCGGACTGGGGCACGACGCCGATACGGGCGCGCCAGGCGTCGGGCGCGCGGGCCGGATCGGTGCCGAGCACGGCTACCGAGCCTGCGTCACGCTTCCGGTAGCCCTCGAGGATCTCGACGGTCGTCGTCTTGCCGGCGCCGTTCGGGCCGAGCAGCCCGAAGACCTCCCCCTCCGCGATGTGGAAGCTCGCGCCGCGCACCGCTTCGGTGCCGTCGTACGACTTGCGAAGACCGTCTACCTCAACCGCGTTCATCTATCTGGACGATACGTTATGATATATCTGGCAGATATGCAAGAGTTGACCCCCACCGCACGCGTCGTCCTCGGGATGCTAGGGCTCGGGGCCCGCACGGGCTATGACATCAAGCAGTTCGCGGATGTCTCGACGCGCTTCTTCTGGGGCGCGAGCTACGGGCAGATCTACCCGGAGCTGCGCCGGCTCGAGCAGGCCGGCCTCGTCCAGGGAGAGGACGACCCGGCGGGTGGGCGCAAGCGGACGGCGTACCGGCTCACGAAGGCGGGCCGGGAGGCCGTGCGCGAGTGGCTGCTCGATGAGTCGCCGCTCCAGTTCGACCTGCGTGCCGAGGGTCTGCTCAAGCTCTTCCTCGGCGGGCTGCTGGAGCCGGAGGAGGTGGTGCGCAATCTGCGCGTGTGGCGCGGCCAGCTCCAGGAGGCGCTCGCCCACTTCCGCTCCGAGCTCGAGCCGGTGGCGCGCACGAGTGCGAGCGGCTACCCCTACGTTGCGCTCGAGTACGGCCTGGAGCTGCTCGAATGGAACGTCGACTGGTGCCGTCGCATGGAGAGGCGCCTCAGTCGGGGAGCTCGACGGCAACGATCCCCGCAGGCGGAAATGGCGGCTCCTCGCCGCCCGTAAGCTCGGCGACGATGCGGCCGCAGTCGGGCTGGTGGCCCACCAGGACGACGATCTCGCCGCGCCCGACGACCGCTTTCCGCACTGCATCCCCGGTTGCGCCGGGAGCGAGCCGCTCCTCGGCCTGCGCGTCGACCCCCAGCGCGCGCGCGAGCTCAGCGCCGGTCTGGCGGGCGCGGAGAAGGGGGCTGGTCAGGATGGCGTCGGGCCGCACCCCGTTCGCGGCGAGCTGCTTGCCGAGCGCACGCGCGCTTTCCGCCCCGGCCGGCGTCAGCTCCCGGCTCTCGTCTGGCTCCCCGGACGCGGCCTCGGCGTGGCGAACGACGAAAACGCGCATCGACGAGGCAGGATAGGAACTCGGGCCACCCGAGGGAGCCTCCCTCGACCCGAACCCTCGTACGGCGGGAGAGAGCGAGCACGAGACGCGGCTGCGCAGCCCTGCTACACGCGCCGCACGCGCTCGCAGTCGGCAGCGACGCGGTCCCGGCGGTCGGCGCGCACGTAGTCCACGCCGGCGCCGCACGCAATGCGATCGGCTGCGCCGTCCCCCTCGGCGAAGAGGATGTCCGAGCCGCCGCCGCCGACGAGCAGGTCGCGACCGCCGTCGCCGTTGATCAGGTCTCGGCCGCCACGGCCCCACGCTGTGTCGTCACCGGGTCCGCCGCGCAGCGTGTCGCGTCCGGCACCGCCGTCGAGTCGGTCGCTGCCGGGCCCGCCGAGCACGTTGTCGTGCCCCGAGGCACCCGTCAGGATGTCGTTTCCGAACTCGCCCTCGAGCCGGTCGTTTCCGCCGTGGCCGTAGAGCACGTCGTTGCCGAAGCCCGCCAGCAAGACGTCGCCGAGGGGGCCGCCACGGAGACGCTCGTCGCCGCTGCCGCCCGCACGGCAGCGAACCGCGACGACGGTGCACTGCGACGGGCCGATTCGCCGGTGGCGAGCACGCCCGGTCTCGCCGACGTACAGATCCGTTCCCAGCAAGACGTGAACGGAGAACGCGTAGCGCTTCCAGTCGGGAGAGAAGCGGAAGTGGTAGACGTCGGGGAGGAAACGTCGGCGCCGCCCGGTCGCGGTGTCTATGACCGCGACACCGGTCCCCCCCGTGACCGCTAGCAGCGAGCCATCCGGAGACCACGACTCGACATCTCCGCTGCGGCCGAGGTCCGCGGCTCGGCCGGACCTCAGGTCGAAGACGAAGACGTGGCGTTCGTCGTCGTCACCGGGCGAGTGGACGGCGAATGCGATGCGGTCGCCGTCAGGCGAGAAGAGCGGAAGCTGCGGGTTGTACCCGTAGCGGAGCGACCTGAACAGGCCTCGCTCGCGTTCGGGACCCACCTCGAGCACGACGGTCTCGTCGTCGCCTTCGATCGCGAGCTTCGTCCCGTCGGGCGACCAGCGCGTCGCGAACCCGAATTCGACGTGCCGGGCCTCACCCGTCCTCACATCGACGACGTACACGTGGCCGACCTTGAGCGCGATGCCGACCGCGTACGCGAGCCGGTGCCCGTCCGGAGCGACTGAAACGGAGTACGCGACGACGCGTTCGGCCACCGTGCGTCGGTGCGTTCCGTCTTCGTGGACGAGCGACAGCACTGCGACGCCCGGAGCGGTCTCGGCCGCGAAGGCGATGCGCCGTCCGTCCGCCGCGCGGATGTAGCGCCCGTCCGAGCGCTCCGGGACCACCCGGGCCAGCCCCGTTCCGTCGGCGTTCACGACGTAGGTGTCGTACGTCGTCTGGCCGGTCTCCGCGCCGGCGAGGTTGCTGCTGAAGAACAGCCTCCTGCCGTCGGCGGACCAGAACCCGGGATAGCTCTCGAGCCGCGTGAAGGAGGGATCGGCGCCGCCGAGCGCGGCGGTCGCTGCTGCCAGCACCGACACGAGGACGGCAACGAGGCCGGCGCGTGCCACGCCGCCGATGGTAATGCCGCGGTGTTAAGGAATCGCGACGTCGCGCTGGAGATACGCGCGCAAGCTGCTTGGCTGCGCGAGTCCTGGTGTGCGCCGGATAGCGTGGCCGCCGTGCCGACCTACCGCTACACCCTCGTCGACGTCTTCACCGACCGGCCACTCGCCGGCAACCAGCTCGCCGTCTTCACGGACGCGCGCGAGATCCCGGATGCGCAGCTCCAGGCGCTCGCACGCGAGCTCAACTTCTCAGAGACGGCCTTCGTCTATCCGCCAGCGGCCGACGGACATGTCCGGCTTCGGATCTTCACGCCCACGATGGAGCTGCCCTTCGCCGGCCATCCGATGCTCGGGACGGCGTTCGTGCTGGCCGTGCCGCTGTCGCTCGACGAGATCCGCCTCGAGACCGGCGCCGGTCTCGTCCCCGTGCGGCTCCAACGCGAGGGCCCTCGCATCGTTTTCGGCTGGATGGAGCAGCCGCTTCCTTCCTGGCAGCCGTACGAGCAGGAGGACGAGCTGCTCGCGGCGCTCGGGGTCGAGAGCTCGGCGCTGCCCGTCGAGGTGTACGACCTGGGGCCGACGCACGCGTACGTCCTGCTGCACGACGAGGCTGCGGTCGCCGCGGTCGAGCCCAACCTTGGCCGGCTGGCGCACCTCGACGTCGGCGCCAACTGCGTCGCCGGCTCGAGGCGGCACTGGAAGACGCGCATGTTCGCGCCGGCCCACGGCGTGCCCGAGGATCCGGCCACCGGCTCGGCCGCCGGCCCGCTGGCGGTACACCTCGCCCGTCACGGCCGTATCGCGTGGGGTGACGAGATCGAGATCTCCCAGGGCGCCGAGCTCGGCCGACCGTCGACGCTGCACGCTCGCGCGCAGGGCTCGGGCGACCGCGTGGAGCGCGTCGAGGTCGGGGGCTCCGCGGTGATCGTCGCGCGAGGCGAGTTCAGGCTTTGAGCCGAGCCCTTCGACCCTGAGAGCGGCGCCCTCGCGCACGCCTCAAGTATCGCCTCGCAGCTCGAGCGCCTCGATCTCCGGCAGCTCCGGCGCCAGCGAGCGCCAGAAGCGGCCGCCGTCGCGCGAGAGGTACAAGCGATTCCGAGCACCGTAGACAATGACGTCGGGATTGTCGGACGCGATCGCTACAGCGCTCCCCGGCGGCAGGCCGCCGCCAGCCTCACGCCACGTCCGGCCCGCGTCGTGCGAGACGGCGAGTGGCGGTCGGCGGTCGAGGACGGCCACGACTGTGGAGCCGCTCACGGTTGCGGCCACGAGGCGGGGAAGCTCGACGTCCAGCCCCGCCGGCTCGAGCCGGGCTTCCGCCTCGAATCCGACAAGCTGCTCCGTCCCCACGTCGACGAGGTAGACACCCTCCGCGGTGCCGGCGGCCGCGATCATTCCAAGCCGAGCCTGCCCGGGGCGAGGCGCCGCTCGACCGCCACGGCGACGCCGGCGAGCATGAACGCCGCGGCGAAGCTCGGGAGGGTCGCCCCGTACGCCCAAGACGGCTGACCGATCGCGTCCACCCGCTCGACCCACCACGGCGGGCCGAGTGGCGGCACGTGCAGCCAGTGGTAGAGCGCGAATCCGGCCAGCCACGCCGCCAGTGTCGCCGGGCGCAGCGCCGGCCCGCGGAAGATCTCGTCCGGTCGGTAGCGGGCGCCGGACAGGAGCCAGTCTGCGAGCAGCACGCCGAACAGCGGCACGAAGAACGAGCCGAGCAAGAGCAGGAACGTCTCGTAGTTCCGCAGCTGGATCGTCAGCGCACCGATCGTGGCGAGCAGCGAGATGCCGGCGATCAGCAGCCGCTGCGGGACGCGGGGCAGCAGGTTCTGGAGCGAGAGAGCCGCCGAGTACACGTTCGCGAACGCCTCGTCCGTCTCGTCGACGGTGACGGCGAGTAGCGCGAGTCCTGCGGCGAGCCCGGCGGCGGCGACTGCGGCCGGCAGCTCCACCGGGTCGCTGAGCCCGCGCGAGAGCACGAGGAACGCGCCCAGCACGAACATCCACGTGCCGGCGAGGAAGTAGCCGAGGCCCGTCCCCAGGAACGCCGAGCGCCGGTCGCGCGAGAAGCGCGTGTAGTCGGCCACGAGCGGCACCCACGAGACGGTGATGGCCACCACGAGATCGATGCCGAGCCAGATGGACGAGCCGCCCTCGCCCGGCGCGTCCCACAGCGCGCCGAGATCGGCCTTCGAGAGCGCCCACCAGGTCAGGTAGACAAGGGAGGCGGCGACAGCCCACACGGCGTACTTGCGGATGAAGCGCCGGACGACGCCGACCGGCCCGATGAGTGCCATGGCCGCGGCAACCCCGCCAAAAACGACCGTCCAGAACCAGGTCGTGCCCGCGCCGAGCAGCTCGTTCGAGAGGGCGCTCGCGGCCGCGGCGATGATGATCAGCTCGAAGATCGCCCAGCCAAGACACTGAGCGACGTTCAGCGCCGTTGGCATGTATGAGCCGCGGCGGCCGAGCGGTGCGCGCAGGAGCACCATCCCGGGTACGCGCGCGTCGGCGCCGATCAGACCCGCGGTGCCGAGCATGAGGTTGCCGATCAGGCTGCCGAGCAGGATCGCCACGAGCGCGTCGCGCAGCGACAGTGCCGGGACGAGGAAGGCGGCCGCCACGAGCACGAGGAGCGAGACGCCGAGATTTCCCCAGAGCAGCGTCGTGTCGGCAAGCCCGAGCACCCGCAGCCGCTGCGGGACCGGCTCGATGCCCCAGTTGGGAGCTTTCTGCGGCACAATCCTCCCTTCGCCGGCATTACCCGGATCAGGTTCGACGGGTGTGATCTCAGCCGCTCCGGTGCGGCACCCCGGTAGCGGCGGAGTCTAGCCAGCGTGTGGCGTTTGGGCCGCTTCCGCCGCCGGGCATCACATTCTCGGGATGGTGCGGCTGCTCCCGCTTCTCGGCTTCGTCGCCCTGGCGGCGGGTTGCGGCGGCGCGAGCACGTACGCCGGGATGGGGCCCTACGAGGCCGCCAACCGCGTCCAGGACGCGATGCGCATCGAGCTCGGCGACCGCGCCAGCAAGCTGCACGGCCACCGCGTCGAGTTCCTCGGCGTCGAGCAGGATCGGACAGACGACGGGCTCGCCGCGTGGGCGGGCGTCTACCGGGACCACACTTCGGGCGGCAAGGTCTGTGTATGGGTGTGGACGGCCGAGGAGTCGATCCTGCGCGAGACGCTGACCTATTACGCCGATGTCTGCCCGCCGCGGCTGCGCAACAAGGAGGCGGAGGCCTGATGCGGCGGCGGGACCTGACGCCGCTGACCGGCGAGCTGCGTGCGCGGCAGGACTGGCGGGCTCCCGAGCCCGACTCGCGCCGCCGCTTCCGCCGCCGCAGGCGGGAAAAGGCTCCGCCGAAGACGTGGCGCGAGGCGATCGCGCGCGGCCTGCTCCGCTTCACGTTCTTGCTGACGCTGCTCGCCGGCGTGGCGCTGCTCGGGGGCATCGGGCTCGCCGCGACCGAGCGCTTCACGGCCGAGCGCGGCGTGCCACTCGGCTTCTACCTCCTGGGCACGCTGATGATCGGCGGTGCCCTGCTCCGCTCCGGTGGGTCGCTGGGCGCTGAGGAGTACTACGAGTCGCGGGCGGAGCGCGAGAGCGCCGTCTCATCCTCGTTCGTCTACGTCGCCTTCGGCGTCTCGCTGATCGTGATCGGCGTTGTCATCGACACCGCCGGCGTGATCTAGCCGGGGCTCGGCGAAAGCGCCGTGCGGACGCGCACGGCGCCCCGTCCCAGCCACCAGAGCGCCAGCCCGAGCACGAGGGCCGGCGTCAGCCCAAAACGGAAGCCGACAGCGCCGACGAGAAGAGCAAGTGCCCAGTCGCGTGCGCTTTCGAGGTCTCGCAGTAGGCCGATGTGGAGCACTCCTGCCGCTGCGAGCAGTGCGGCCAGGATTGGCAGCGGGAAGGCGGCGAGGAAGGCCCCGAGCCCGGCGCCCGCGCCGACCGCGAGCGCGATCAGCGCGCTGCCCATCATCAGCGGCGCGCCGGCGGTCCGCGCCCCGAAGGCGACGTGTGCGGTGAGACCGCCCGCGCCGTGACAGACCGGCATCCCGCCGAGCGCACCGGCGAGCAGGTTCGCGCTTCCGAACGTCGTGGCCAGGCGCCCAGGGCGCACGCGCGCTGCCCGCGCACCGAAGTACGTGCGAGCCGCGTCGGCGGTCGCGAGGCACGAGTTGGCGAACGAAAGCGGGACCTGCGGGATGACGAGCACCGTGAACGCGGTCAGGAACGTGTGTGCGTCGAGCGCCGGCAGCGCGAGTCCCGAGGGTCCGAAAGCCAGGTCGTCTGCGGAGAGCACCGCGGCCGCCGCCGCCCCGACGGCGACCAGGGCGAGCGCGACGGGCAGACGCTTGAACGCGAGCGCGAGCCCGGCGGCCAGCGCGGCCACCGGAGCCGCGACTGCGGGATCGAACGCGTGGTCGGCGAAACCGCGTGGAGGATTGGTGACGAGGCCCCAGGCGATTTTCAGGAAGAGCAGGCCAACGGTCAGCTGTACGCCGCGGATGAGCGCGCGCGGAAACACTCGCGCGGCCAGATCGAGCACACCGAGGCGGCCGAGCACCAGGAAGGTGACGCCCATCAGCAGCGCGCCCGCGGCGATCTCGTC
Source organism: Gaiellaceae bacterium (assembly GCA_046262315.1). Classification (GTDB taxonomy): domain Bacteria; phylum Actinomycetota; class Thermoleophilia; order Gaiellales; family Gaiellaceae; genus JACVRM01. Next base: position 32,107 of record JBHEMZ010000090.1, on the reverse strand, counting down.
GGAGCCCAGGCCCTGGGCGATAGCGATAGCGCCGAACGCCTTCAGCGGCTGAACCGGGATCGGCAGGCCGTAGACGAGGGCCGCGGTCACGTAGAGCAGGCCCGCGGGGAGGAGCACGGCGGTTGCCGAGAGGCCGTTGCCGACGATGAGCGCGACGGCGATCGGGACGAGCACGCCCACGTCGGCCACCGCGCCGGCCAGCTCCCGCCGGTCGAACCTCACGGCGCGATCATGCCCGACGGAGCGCTAGCCCCGGTAACGCGGCAGCAGCTCGCGTTCGGCGAAGCGCAGGAAGCCCTCCTGGTCGGGCCCCACCTGGTGCAGGTAGACGTGGTCGTAGCCTGCCTGTTCGAACTTTTCGATCTGCTCGGCGTAGCGGTCGACGTCTGCCCCGCACACGACCGTCTCGGCCACGTCGTCCTCGGTGACGTTCTCGGCCGCCTGCTCGAAGTGGGCCGGGCGGGCGAGCTCCTGTGCGAGGTCGCCTTTGATCCCAGAATTCGGCCAGACGCGGTGCGCGGTCGTCCGCGCCTCCGCCTCGTCCTCGGCCCAGCAGCACGTCACCTGCCCGTAGCGCGGCTTGCCCTTGCCACCGGCCTCCTCGAACTTCGCGATCACCTCGGCGTCCGGCGCGACGCCGATGAACGCATCGCCCTCGCGGCCCGCGAGCTCGGCGGCCTTCGGCTTGCCGGCGGCGATCGCGAGCGGCGGCGGCTCCGGCGGCAGTGTGTAGAGCCGCGCCTGCTCCACCGTGTAGTACGCGCCTCGGAACGTCTCCTCGCCGCCTTGCCAGAGGAGCTTGATCACCTCGATCGCCTCCTCGAACATGTCCAGCCGCTCGTCGGGCGCGGGCCAGCCGGCGCCGACCACATGCTCGTTCAGGTTCTCGCCCGTTCCGAGTCCGAGGAAGAAGCGGCCCGGCATCATCGCCGCGGACGTGGCGGCGGCCTGGGCGATGATCGCCGGGTGTGTGCGGATGAGCGGGCAGGTGACGCCTGTCCCCAGCCGCAGCCGCTCCGTGGCATTGGCGATGCCGCCGATCACCGACCACACGAACGGGCTGTGGCCCTGCTCGTCCACCCACGGGTGGAAGTGGTCGGAGACGAGCGCGTACGAGAAGCCGATCTCCTCGGCCATACGTGCGTTGCGGACGAGGTCGTTCGGCGGATGCTCCTCGCTCGACAGCGCGTACCCCAATTCAGGCACGAGCCGCTGCTTCCCGCTCGCCTCGGTGGCAAACCATCAGAAGGCCGAGTCGCGGACGCCCGCCGCGATCAGCAGGAACACCGCGGCGGCGGCGGCCAGCCGGTAAAGGACGAACAGCGAGTAGTCGTGCCGGCGTACATAGCCGAGCAGTGCCACGATCGCCACGAGACCGCTCGCCGCGGCGGCGAGCATGCCGGTGAGGAAGGGCCCTGCCGAGCCGGGCGGCAAGTCGCCGAAGACGACATCGGTCAGGCCCTTGTAGAGCACCGCGCCGAACGTGATCGGGATCAGGAGGAGGAACGAGAACCGCGCGGCCGCGTCTCGGTCGAGGCCGAGGAACCGCGCGGCTGTGATCGTTACGCCCGATCGGGACACGCCCGGCGCGAGTGCGAGCATCTGCGCCGCGCCGATCGCAAAGCCTGAGCGCAGGTCTAGCCCTTCGAGGCTGCGCCGCTCGGGAGTGCGGTCGGCGACCCATAGCAGCACGGCGAACACGGCGAGCAGGATCGCGATCTGCCAGGGCTCGCCGAGCCGGTTCACGATGAAGTCGTCCGCGAACGCGCCCACGAGCGCGGCCGGCACAGTGGCCAGCGCGATCGCCCACGACAGTCGCTCCTCGGCGGTCTCCACGCTGCGTCGCCGCACTGACCGTGCCCAGGCCCGCGTGTACGCGACGACGTCCTGGCGGAAGTAGCTGGCGACCGCGACGAGCGTCCCCAGGTGCAGCGCGACGTCGAACGTCTGGTTGAACTGGTCGTGCTCCTCGAGGTAGCGCCAGTCGGCCAGCCAGGGGACGAGAATCAGGTGCCCCGAGGACGAGATCGGCAGGAGCTCGGTCAGCCCCTGCACGACGCCGAGCACCAGCGCCTGCCAGTTCGAGAGCGCGCCGTCGCGCTCACCTGCCCCCAGCGCGGCCAGGAGCACGGCAACCGCGAGCAGGACGCCCGACGGGACGGCGATCCGGGCGCGCGGCACGGTGCGAGTCCTAGCAGCCTGCCGCGACGTCGTGCGGACTCGTGCCCGGAATCCAGGTGCGCGTGGAGTCTCCGGATCGACACCGAATCTTCCCCGCCTGTACCCACCACCAGCGCGCACAATCGGCGCGCCTGCGCCGCGATCACCCCTACGCTTCCGTCGCCGTGGGCGTGCCTGCGAGCATCGTTGGGACGGGGTCGGTCCTGGCGCTGGCTCCCGGTGCGTGGAAGGTCTTGTGGATCCCCCTCTTCGCTCTCCTCGTGGCTGCCATGCTCGCTCACGGCGCGGGCTCGCTCCTGCGACGCTAGCGGGCCGCGGCGCCGGTCGACGGCGGCGAGTCCTCCCCCGCCTTCGCCAGCGGCTCGAGCTGTAGCCGACGCCGTAGCGCGTCTGGATGAACGTGTGGCGGCTCGAGCGCCGATCGACCTTCTCGCGTAGCTTGCGGACGAAGACGTCCACGGTGCGGTCGCGCGGCGTCTGGCGCCGTCCCCAGAGGCGCTGCATCAACTCGTCGCGCGTGAGCACTCGGCCGCGCTCGCGCGCCAGGGCAAGCAGCAGCCGGAACTCCGTAGCCGTCAGCTCGGCGCTCCGTCCATCCACGAACGCCTGCACCGAGTCGGGATCGATGCGCAACTCTTCGATCACGACCGCGCCGCCGCGGTCCGGCCCTTCGGCGCGCGTCCCACGGCGGGCGGCGACTCGCACGCGCGCCACGAGCTCCGCCATCGAGAAGGGCTTGACGAGGTAGTCGTCGGCACCGAGCTCGAGCGCGCGAATACGGTCGCTCTCGCTGCCGCGTGCGCTCACGATCGGCGTCCCGATGCCATCGCGGCGTGCGCTTTCGAGCAGCTGCCAGCCGTCGATGCCCGGCAGCATCAGGTCAAGCACGCAGACGTCGGGCTGCTCGTAGCGGAGGCGCGCGAGACCCGTCTGCCCCTTCGTCACCCAGACGGGCTCGAAGCCGCCCTCCGCCAGGTGAGCCGCCATCCCGCGGGCGATCACCTCGTCGTCCTCGACGATCAGCACCTTCGGCATCCGGACCACATCTTCGGTCCGCGGGCAGGGACGCGGGGTGGCGCGGTGGTGAACACACGGTGACGCGGTGGTGAACGCCCGGTTCAGGCCGTGCTACTCGGCAGTGCACTCACCGCCGGAATCGCCGCCCGGCAGGCGCGCAAGCAGCTCGCCGAGTGTCTCGAGCTCGTCGCCCGAGAACCGTCCGGTGAAGACGCGCTCGATGCCGGCCAGGTGCGTCTTCGATGCCTTCCGGAGTCTCGCGTGACCGGCCGACGTGAGCTTCGCGTAGCTGACGCGGCGATCCGTCGAACAGGAGACACGCTCGACGAAGCCGGCGCGCTCGAGGCCTGCGAGCAGGCGGGTGATCCCGGACGGTGTGAGCACGATGCGCTCGGCCAGGGCGACCGGCTTGAGCACGCGGTTCTCCGCCTTGGCCAGGTGGAGCAGGACCTCGTAGTCGTTGATCGTCAGCCCGTGAGCCGCTACGAGGTCGGCGCTGAGCTCACGGGTCAGCGCCGCGTGCGTCCGCAGCCAGCGCACCCAGGTTTCGAGCGTGGGAGGAGCAGGTAATAGAGTTTGCGTACTCAACGATTGCGTGCTAGATTGTTGAGTCCGCAATCTTAGCACTAATGGAACAGGGAGGGAAACAATGTCTCAGATCGAGACGACGGCGCCGGCCGCCCAGGAGGTCATTTCGGCGGGCACGTGGAACGTCGATCCGTCGCACACGACGGTCGAGTTCGGCATCAAGCACCTGCTCATAACCACGGTGAAGGGCACCTTCGGCGACGTCCAGGGCACCTTCGAGGTGGCCGAGGACGGGACGGCACGCGCGGGCGGCGTTATCCGGGCCGAGAGCATCGATACGCACGAGCCGCAGCGCGACGAGCACCTGCGTTCGGGCGACTTCTTCGACGCGGCCGGGTTTCCCGAGATCCGCTTCGAGTCGAACCACGTCGGCGATTTCGACGGCACCTCGTTCAAGGTCATCGGCGACCTGACCATCCGCGGCGAGACGCGCGAGCTGGAGCTCGACGGCGCGTTCGAGGGTGCGGCGGTCGACCCGTGGGGCAACGACCGCATCGGCATCACCCTGCGCGGCCGGCTCGACCCGAACGAGTTCGGCGTCGACTGGAACCAGGAGCTCGAGGCCGGCGGCAACCTGCTCGGCGATCGGGTCGACTTCACGGCGAGCGTCTCCGCGGTCAAGGCCTAGTGACCCGCGTCCTCGGCATCTCCGGCAGTCTCCGCGAAGCGTCGTACAACAGGGCCCTGCTGCGGGCGGCGCAGGAGCTCGCGCCGCCCGGTATGGAGATCGAGCTGTACGACGTGGGCCACCTGCCGTTCTACGACGGGGACGTGGAGGCGGCCGGGGCGCCGGAGAGCGTCGAGGGCTTTCGCGACTCGATTCGCGAGGCGGACGCACTGCTGGTTGCCACGCCCGAGTACAACCGCGGCACCTCGGGCGTGCTGAAGAACGCGATCGACTGGGCGTCGCGGCCACCGCGCCAGTCAGTGCTCGACGGCAAGCCGGTGGCGCTGATGGGCGCGACCACGGGCATCAGCGGCACCGCCAACGCGCAGCGACAAGTGCGCGAGTCGCTGCTTTTCCCAGGCGCGCAGACGCTGCCGGACGAGCTGCTCGTGGCGCGGGCGCAGGAGCGCTTCGACGAGCAGCTGAAGCTCACCGATCTGCGTACCCGTGCTGAGCTTGCCCACCTGCTCGCGTCACTCGAAGCGTGGCTCGTCCAGGTGCGCGAGGCGCTGGCGGCAGCCGCTTGAGTCGAACGTGAACATCCGGTAAACGCGTGCCGCCGGCGGCGCGGACGCCAGTAGCATCGGCGTATGGCTCCTGGCACGGCGGCGTTCCTCGAGCGCGAACGCAAGCTGGTGGGGCGGCCGCTGGATCGCGCCGGCCGCAAGGCCTTGCGCTGACGGTTCGGGCGGCCGGCGGCGTCGTGGCGAGGACGGGGCCGCGGGGCGCCGTCGAGGTGCTGCTCGTCCACCGTCCGAGGTACGACGACTGGACCTTTCCCAAGGGGAAGCGAGATCCCGGCGAAACGGAGCTCCCTGGAGAGGGAGCGGTGAGCTACTTCGGCCGCGGCTCGAGCGCGTAGCCGACGCCGTAGCGCGTCTGCACGAACGTGTGCCGCGACGCCGGGCGGTCGATCTTCTCGCGGAGCTTGCGCACGAAGACGTCAACCGTCCGATCGCGGCGGCCCTCGCGGCGGCCCCAGATCCGCTGGAGCAGCTCGTCGCGGGTGACGACGCGGCTGGCCTCGAGCGCGAGCGTTAGAGCAGCCGGAATTCGGTCGGCGTGAGCTCGGCGCTGCGGCCGTCGACGTAGGCTTGCACCTCCCGCGGGTCGATACGCAGCTCCTCGAGCTCGATCGGCTCGCCGCGCTCGACCGGCTGCGCGCGCGTCCCGCGCCTGGCGGCCGCCCCCACGCGCGCCACCAGCTCCGCCATGGAGAACGGCTTGACGAGGTAGTCGTCCGCTCCGATCTCGAGCGCGTGCACGCGGTCGTGCTCCGTGCCGCGCGCGCTGACGACCACGATCGGCGTGCCGATGCCCTCCGCGCGCGCGGTCTCGATCACATTCCAGCCGTCCTGTCCGGGGAGCATCAAATCGAGCACGCACACGTCCGGACGCTCGAAGCGCAGGCGGGCCATGCCCTGCTCGCCCTTCGAGACGGTGATCGGCTCGAATCCCGCGGCGGCCAGGTGGCGGGCCATGCCCTCGGCGATGACGTCGTCGTCCTCGACGATCAGGACGGTGGACACCGGGCGTACGATAGTGGCGGGCCGGTCGCCGGCCGGGGAGCGAGGTCGGGCGCGCGGTCGTCTCGCTCGGGTCGATCCGGGCGTTGCCCGTACTCGAAGGCGTCGTCGAGGCGCTGGCCGACCGCGCCGATCGGGCGGGCGTCGGGTTACGCATCCAGGGTGCCCCTTCCTTCGCTCTGCCGCTACGCCAGCGCATGCTGCAGGTCGTCGCTCAGAACCTCGCCGAGAACGCCGTCCGCTACGCGGGCGCGGGCGCCACGTGCACCCTGGCCTGCGCTGAGGGCGACGGCGCGCTCCTGCTGACGGTGTCCGACGACGGTGCCGGCGTACCCGAAGAGGACCTGCCACGTCTCTTCGAGCGCTTCTACCGACCGGGCGCGGACCTCTAGAGCACGGGTCTCGGGCTCGCCATCGTCAAGCACGTCGTTACGGCGGCCGGCGGCACGGTCGAGGCAACCGGGGGCCCCGCCCGCGGCCTCCAGGTCACCTGCGCGTTCACCGGATCGTAAAAGTTGGTATACGGCGCGCTGACATGGTGCGCCTGAGCTTCACCCCCAGGAAGCGCGAATTCTTCGACCTGCTCGCGCAGTCCGCCGCCAACGCCGTGGACATCTCGCGGCTGCTCGTGCACCTGCTCGACCGCTTCCCGGAAAACGGCGCCGAGCTGATCGGCCAGATCAAGGAGCGCGAGCACCGCGGCGACCGGCTCACGCACGAAGTTGTCGGGCTGCTCAATCGCACGTTCGTGACGCCCTTCGACCGCGACGACATCTATCGCTTGGCGGGCGCGCTCGACGACGTGTGCGACAACGTCGACGAGGCCGCTGACAACCTGGGCTCCTACGGCGCTTCGCGTGTGCCGCCGAAGGCGCGCGAGCAGGCGGACGTGATTCTCCGCTCCGCCATCAAGCTCGACGAGGCGGTCCAGCGGCTTGACGGTTTCAAGGACTCGAGCGAGGCGCTCGACGAGTTGCGCGCGCTCGAGGACGAAGGCGACCGGCTGCTCTCAGACGGCGTCGGCGAGCTCTTCCGCAACGAGGAGAATCCCGTGTCGATCATCCGGTGGAAGGACATCCACGAGCGGCTCGAAGAGGCGGTGGACGCCTGCGAGAACGCCGCCGACGTTCTCGAGGCGATCCTCGTCAAGAACCGGTAGTGCCCGTTCAGGTGATGCTGCCTCGCTTCCGGGTCGCGAGCACCAAGCCGGAGGCCGAACTCGACCGCGGCCAAGGCTTTGTGCCTTGGCGAGGGCGAGGGTGGGCTCCGGCGCCGCGTGATCGCGGGCCGGAAGCAGGCGTGTATCGCCTGGAAGGGCATTAGGCCGGGTGGAGAACGTCCTCCTCGTCGCGGTCGTCCTGGTCGCGCTCGGATTCGACTTCACCAACGGTTTCCACGACACGGCGAACGCGATCGCGACCTCGGTCTCGACACGCGCGCTGACGCCCCGTCAGGCCGTGGTGCTCGCCGCCGTCGCCAACCTCGCCGGCGCGTTCGTCACCACGGCGGTTGCGAAAACGGTCGGCCAGGGGATCATCGACACCGGCCTCGCGACGCAGCAGACCATCCTGGCCGCGCTGATCGGGGCCATCGTCTGGAACCTCGCCACCTGGTACAGAGGACTGCCCTCGAGCTCCTCGCACGCGCTCTTCGGCGGCCTGATCGGTGCGGCTCTCGTCCAGTCCGGGACCGACGGCGTGGAGTGGGGCGGCATGAAGGAGAAGATCTTGATTCCCGGCCTGCTCTCGCCCGCCTTCGGGTTTCTCGGCGCTTTCGTCTTGCTCGTCGCCATCTACTGGGCCTTCAACCGGGCCACGCCGCACACCGCGAACAGAACCTTCCGCATCGGCCAGCTCGCCTCCGCGACCTTCTTCGCCTTCACGCACGGCGCCAACGACGCGCAGAAGACGATGGGCGTGATCGCGCTCGCCCTGTTCGCCCACGGCTCAATCGACGAGTTCTACATCCCCACGTGGGTGAAGATCGCCGCCGGAGTCGCGATCGCGGCTGGCACGTACGCGGGCGGCTGGCGGATCATCCGGACGCTCGGCCAGCGCGTGTTCAACATGGATCCCGCGAGCGGTTTTGCAGCGCAAGTCTCGGCTGGCGCCACGCTCTACGTGGCCACCCACTACGGGTTCCCGGTCTCGACGACGCAGTGCATCTCCGGAGCGGTCATGGGCGCCGGCGCGACGAAGCGGCTCTCGGCCGTGCGCTGGGGCGTGGCCGGCAACATCCTGGTGGCCTGGCTGCTCACGATCCCCGCGGCGGGGCTGGTCGCGGCGGCGCTCTACTGGCCGATCGAGGCCGTCTTCTAGGAACATTCACCACCTTTTCACCACCCCTTAACCGCGCCGCGTCCCCGGGGCCGTCACGCGCCGTCGACAATCGACGCCGTGATGCGCGCCGCCGCCGTCATCCTCGTGGCGCTGCTTGCGTTCGGTGCCGCCGCATGCCGCGAGCGCCCGGGGAACGAGCCGGTAAACGCACAGGACGAGATCAGCGACGAGGACGTGGACGAGCTCTTCGGCGAGGAAGCCCTCACCGGCCGCGTGCGCGTGGACGGCTCGAGCACGGTCGCGCCACTTATCACGCTCGCCGCCGAGCGGTTCCGCAAGGCGAATCCGAAGGTCAAGGTCATGTCGGAGTCGCCGGGACGGGCGGCGGATTCGAGCGGTTCTGCCGCGCCGAGACGGATCTCGCGAACGCCTCCCGGCCGATCGATGAGGGCGAGAAAGAGCTCTGCGCCGAGAACCGCGTCCGGTTCATCGAGCTTCAGATCGCGAACGACGGCCTGTCTGTGGTGGTCAATCCCGGCAACGAATGGGCTTCCTGCCTGACCGTCGAGCAGCTCCGCAAGATCTGGGAGCCCGGCTCGGACGTCGACAGCTGGGACGACGTGGACGAGCGCTTTCCCCACGAGCCGATGGCGCTCTTCCGCGCGGGCACGGACTCGGGCACGTTCGACTACTTCACCTCTGCGATCATGGGCGAGGAGGGCCAGAGCCGCTCGGACTACACCGCCACGGAGGACGACAATGTGACCGTGCGCACCCGGCGACGTCGTCTTCGACGTGCGCGACCTCGGCGTCTCCTACAGCGGCAACATGGCGCTCGAAGGCGTCTCGCTGGAGATCTATCGCAACTTCGTCACTGCCTTCATCGGCCCGTCCGGTTGCGGCAAGAGCACCTTCATCCGCTGCTTCAACCACATGAACGCCCTGATCCCGACCGCTCAGATCCACGGCCAGATCCTCTACCACGAGCAGAACCTCTACGGCCCGGACGTCGATGCGGTCGAGGTACGGAGGCGCATCGGCATGGTCTTCCAGAAGCCGAACCCGTTCCCGAAGTCCATCTACGACAACGTCGCCTTCGGCCCGCGCGTGCTCGGGATGACCGACGGCCTCGACGGGCGCGTCGAGCGTGCGCTCCAGCAAGCGGCGCTCTGGGACGAGGTGAAACATCGTCTGAAGGCGAGCGCGCTCGGGCTGTCCGGCGGACAGCAGCAGCGGCTCTGCATCGCGCGCTGCCTCGCCGTCGAGCCCGAGGTGATCCTGATGGACGAGCCGGCCTCGGCGCTCGACCCGATCGCCACCACGCGCATCGAGGACCTGATGCACGAGCTCAAGCGCGACTACACGATCATCGTCGTCACGCACAACATGCAGCAGGCTGCCCGCGTGGCGGACATGACCGCCTTCTTCAGCGTCACGCAGGCCGGCGAGGGCGACCGCACCGGGATCCTCGTCGAGTACGACTCGACGGACAAGATCTTCACGCAGCCGGCCGACAAGCGCACCGAGGACTACGTGACCGGACGGTTCGGCTGATGAGGGTCGGTCTCGTTCCGAACCGCGACCTGGCCGGCGCCGAGTCGCTGGTCGAGCTCGACGAGTTGATCGACCGGGCAAACCGCCGCGCCGTCCAGCATGTGCTGGCGCTCGGCTCCAACCCCGCGCTGCGCGAGTGGGGCCTGCGCATGATCATCGTCTCGCGCTGCCTCGAGCGGATCGGCGACCACGCGGTGGACATCGGCGAGCAGACCGCGTATCTCGTCACCGGCGAGTTCCGGGAGTTCACCGACGCCTCGCGCCCGGACTCCCAGTGAGCCGACTGAACACTTCTTAACACCGGCGCCGCGGGCGATTAACGGGGCGAAACGGTGCCGTAAGGGGCGGTCGGTATAACCAGGTGCGATGCGGCCATTTCGCACGGGACTCCTCCTTCAGAGCGCCGCGCTCGTCGCCGCCGCCGTTGCAGGCGGCGCGGTCGCGTTGACGGGCGCGGCGCTGCTCTGGGGGTTCAACGACGGCGAGGAGGGCGCCTCCGCCGTTCCCGTCGCGGCCGCCGACCGCATCGAGGCACCGTCGTCGCTTCGCCGCGAGGAACCGCTCTCCATCCGCGAGATCTGGGAGCGTGCGCGAACCGGTGTCGTGCAGGTGTCGACGCGCACGACGGTCGAGACGCAGGACCCATTCGGCTTCAACTTGGAGCCGCAGGTACAGCAGGGACTCGGCTCCGGGTTCCTGATCGACAAGGAAGGCCACATCATCACGAACTACCACGTCGTCCAGGACGTGGACGAGGGCGGCGGGGACGTGACCGTGAGCTTCTCGAACAACGAGAACATGGAAGCGAAGATCGTCGGCCGTGACCCCTCGACCGACCTCGCCCTGCTGAAGGTGGAGGCCGAGTCGCGGGCGCTCAGGCCGCTGGAGCTGGGCGACTCCGACAGCGTGCAGGTGGGTGACGAGGTAGTCGCGATCGGAAACCCGCTCGGCTACCAGCGCACGGTCACCGCGGGCATCGTCAGTGCGGTCGGTCGTGCCATCCAGGCACCGAACACGTACCTGATCGACCAGGTCATCCAGACGGACGCCGCCATCAACCAGGGCAACTCCGGCGGTCCGCTGCTGAACGCGGCAGGACGCGTGATCGGCGTCAATACCCAGATCGCAACGCAGACGGGCGGCAACATCGGGCTGGGCTTTGCCGTTCCCATCAACACCGTCAAGGACGTCGCCTCCCAGATCATCCGCGACGGGCGCGTGGAACACGCCGAGATCGGCATCGCGGCGCAGCCAATCAACCCCGAGATCGCGCGCCTCTTCCATCTTCCCGTCTCGCGAGGTCTGCTCGTCTCGAACGTCTACCCGGAAACGGGCGCCGCTCGCGCCGGCCTGAAGGCCGGTACCGAGCCGGTCACGGTCGGCGGCGATACGTACTACCTCGGCGGCGACATCATCGTGAAGGCCGAGGGCGTCGCCGTGACGTCGGTGGAGCAGCTGCGGCAGGTCGTCTCTCGCAAGGATCCCGGCGACACAGTGGAGCTCGAGGTGGTGCGCGACGGCAATGACGAAAGCGAGCAAATCGACGTAGAGCTTGGGCGGCAGCCTTCCTCCCCTCGCGGCTAGCCGCCCATCCCAGGCCCCGCACCCCCTCGGGGCCACTCTCTCCCTCTCGGCTCCGCTGACGGCCCAGCGCCCTCGGTGGAGCCGGGAGCTTTTTTCTAAGGGTCACTACGCTTCGCGCGTGCCGATCGAGTCCCATTGGGGCGAGAGCCCGCCCTGGTCGGTCGGGGTTGAGGAAGAGCTCATGCTCGTCTCCGCCGACACGCTCTTGCTGGAACCCGGCTCGGACGCGATCGTGGCGGCGGCGGCAGGCCTCGACCTGCCCGGCTTGGTCAAGACGGAGCTGTTCGCCTGCGTTGTCGAGCTGACGAGCGGCGTGTGCTCGGAGCCCGGCGAGGCGGGGGAGAGGATAGGCGCGCTGCGGCGCGCTGCGGCGCACCTCGCTGCCGACCGCGAGTTGCGGTTGTTGGCGACGGGCACGCATCCCGTCAGCCGCCCGGAGGATCAGGAGATCGCAGACGAGCCGCGGTACCGCGCGTTCGTGGAGTACGCGGGCGTGTCGGCGCGGCGGCAGGGCGTGAACGGCCTGCACGTGCACATCGGCGTTCCGAGCGGGGAGGCCTGCTTCGATGCGCTCGAGGGCGTGCTCCAGTGGCTGCCGGTCGTGCTCGCGCTCTCCGCGAACTCTCCTTACCTCGCGGGGGAGGAGACAGGCCTCGTGTCGAACCGCGCCGAGGTGCTCGCGCAGCTCCCTCGCGGGGGCGCCCCGCCGGCGTTTCGCTCCCACGCCGACTGGGAGGCCTTCGCGGAACGGCTGGTGACGCTCGGCCTCATCCCGGACTACACAACGCTCTGGTGGGACGTGCGCCCGCACCCTCGCTTCGGCACGCTCGAGGTGCGGGTACCGGATCAGCCGACGGCGCTCGAACGCTCCGTTGCGTTCGCGGCGCTCGTCCAGGCGCTGGTCGTGACCGTGCTGCGTAGCGACCCGCTGGCCTACGACCCTCCGGGCCGCGCGCTCTACACGCAGAACAGGTGGGCGGCGCTGCGGGCCGGCCTCGACGCCGAGCTCGTGCATCCCGACGGCGACCGGCTGGCGCCAGCGCGTGAGCTCGCGGCCGAGTTGCTGGAACGAGTGGCGCCTGCGGCCGGAGAGCTCGGCACCGCTTCGCTCCTCACGCCGCTCGCCGGCCGTGCGACGGAGGCCGACCGTCAGCTCGCAACGGGCCGCGCGCGAGGTCTCCACGCCGTGACTGCGGAGTTGGTGGAGCGGACGCTAGATTGACGCCGTGGCCGAGCACTCCGAGACGATTCAGGTGAGCGGCATCCGTTGCGAGCGCTGCGTCCAGCGGCTGGGTGCGTCGCTCGAGGGTCAGTCCGGCCTCGTCTCGGCCTACGCGACGTTGACGGGGCAGGTGACGCTCGCCTGGGATGAGGAGCGGACCGACCGGGACACGCTACTGGCAGCCATGTCCCGGGCGGGATTCCGCGAAGCTCAGCCCAGCTCTTAGTCGTCGGAGGTGCGCGGCACGTCGCTGTAGCGATCGCCGAGGAGCGCGGGCGACTCGGGCCGATCAGCCTCCTTGTGCATGCTCTCGCGCATCGCGGCCCGCTGTTGCACGGTTGAATCCGTGCCGCCCCGGCGCTCGTCGGACTCGGCTCCCTGCGCCAGATCGTCAGGATTGGTGTCGCCGTAGCCCTCGGCCGGTGTCTCGTCGTAGGCCGCCGCCAGCCCGTAGTGCGCCGCGATCGCCTCGCGATCGGGGTCTCCGTCGCCCTTGATCTTCGGCGAGTTGTAGACAAGGTCGGCCGCCAGCGTCGTCACGACCCGCCGGCCGCCTTCGTCGACCTCCGCGAACGTGAGCGGCAGCGCGTTGCGCGTCTTGCGCAGCGTGCCGTGCTCCACGATCAGGTTGTCGTCGACCGTTCCGACTACGTGGCCGATGCACTTGTCGTCGTTGACCGAGACGACCTCGTACCCTTCCATCGCTCCTCCTTCGCGTTTGGGTTTCTCTACCCACCCGCGTCGTTCCCTGAACAGCAGGGGGGAATACTGCCGTGCGCGAGGCCGTTGGTGCCTGCGTGGACATGCTGCTACGTTCGGCGGATGAGCGAGACCCGTCCGAAGGACGCGCGGAAGCTGGCGAGCGACGCGCGCGGGCGCGTGCACTTCGAGGAGGAGGCGCTCGAGCTGGCCGATCAGGTGTACCAGGTCGCCCGCCGCCTTGTGGGCTCGCGCGAAGAGGCTGAGGACTTGATGCAGGAGACCTACGCCCGCGCGTTCCGCAGCTGGCGCTCCTTCCAGCCGGGGACGAACTTGCGCGCCTGGCTGCTCCGCATCCTCACGAACCTCAACATCGACCGGGCGCGGGCGCGCCAGCGCCGGCCGCTGAGCGAGCCGCTGGAGGAGGGCGACTATTTCCTGTACAACCGGCTCGCGGAGTCCTCCGGCGACACGCAGCCCGAGGAGGAGGAGCGGGTGCTCGCACGGTTGTCGCAGGACAACGTGGTCTCGGCGCTCTCGGAGCTACCCCATGACTTTCGCGACACGGTCGTGCTCGTGGACATCGGCGGCTTCTCCTACGCGGAGGCGGCGCAGATCCTCGACGTCCCGGTCGGCACGGTCATGTCACGTTTGCATCGAGGGCGGCGTATCCTGAAGCGCCAGCTCGCCGAGGAGGCGGTGGAGTGAGGTTCGCAAACGACGATCCATGCGAGCAATGCGAGGAGATGCTTCAGCCGTACCTCGACCGTGAGCTGACGAGCGCCGAGCAGGCTGCGGCGGAGCGTCACCTCGACGGCTGCGAGTACTGCCGGAAGCGCTACCGCTTCGAGGTGGAACTGCGCCGGTTCGTGCGGCAGTCGGTTGTCGAGCCGATGGCGCCCGAGCTGAAGGCGCGGCTTGCGGCGCTGCGAACGCCGCTCTAGCAGTCGGCGGCCGCGTCGACCGTCGGCGGTCCGACGATAACGACCAGGCGGTTCTTGCGCTTGCCGCCGGGGAGCGGCTTCGTCGGCACGCAGAGCTTCGCCGCCAGGCGCTTTGCAAGCGCCTGTGCTCCGGGCGGGTAGTAGACGGCGGTCTCCGGATAGTCGAAGCGGCCCGCCTTTCGCACGTGCCCGAGGTTGTAGGCGAGTCCACCGATCCGGTCGGCGACCTTCTGGGTGTAGTTGCGGTCGCCGGAGCCGTTCAGGACGTCCACCTCGACGCGCCAGGTGGGCGGTAGGGTGGCGCTTGCCCGGGAGTCGCCGTCGCTTCCGCCGAGGCGCACGAGCGCGAAGGTCGCGGCGAGCAGGGCGATCACGGTCAGGACGGCCGCCCCGGCGAAGAGCCGCGCGCGCATCGTGTCGGGCGGGAGCGGTGGGACGGGGCGGCCCGCGAGCTCGAGCGCCTCCCGATGCTCGACGCCGAGCCCGGCCGCGTAGGCGACGATCGCGCCCACGGCGCGCTGCGGCGTGGCGAAGCGGTAGAGCCGCCCCTCTTCGAGCCAGGCGACCTCGTCCGGGCTGAGCGCGGCTCGCTGGGCAGCCTCTTCGCGCGAGAGAGTGCGCTTCGACCGCGCCGCCTCGAGCGGCGAGTCGTCGGCGGTGACGTCGAGGATCCTGAGCGCGTGCACGGCACCATCATTCACCGCGCGTCGGTCGGAACCTCTCCGGCAAGTCGCGGGGAAAGTCCACGTCACCCGGCGCGCCGAGGTCATCGCAGGGGACGAGCGACGCGGGAAGCGAGCGGGCGCCCTCGTCCGGGACGAGCGTCCAGGCCCTGCGTCCCAGCACGACGGGGTGGCCGCGCACCCCGCCGTACGAGGCGGCCACGACGTCTACGTCCCGTCCGCGCCACGCCGCGACGACGCGGTCGACCGCCTCCGGCGCGAGCTCGGGCCCGTCCGCCAGCACGATGACGGCGGCCTCCGCGACCTGCGGCAGCGCGGCGAGCCCGCAGCGGAGCGACGCGCCGGGTCCGCGTTCCCAGTCGAGGCAGCGCACGGCGCGCTCGGCCGTCTCGAGCGGGTGGGCGCCCCAGACGACGACCAAGTCCTCGATGCAGCTTCGCCGCAGGCGCGCGAGGACCTCAGCCAGCAGGATGCGCTGTTTGGGCGCCCCGAAGCGCGTGGCCGCGCCGGCCGCGAGGACGACCGCGGCGACTACGGGTTGACGGTCACCTTCTCGATCACGATCGTCTGCGTCGGCTGCTGCGTCTCGTCGCCCAACTCGCCGATGCGCTCGACGACGTCCAGGCCGTCGCTCACCTTGCCGATGATCGCGTAGTCGGGCGGCAGGCCGACGTCTGCGCCTGTGACGACGAAGAACTGGCTGCCGGAGGTCCCGGGCGCCTCCTGGGCAGTCTTCGCCATCGCGACGACGCCCTTCGTGTAGCGGGCGTCCGCAGGCGGCCGGTCGACGGTCGAGTAGCCCGGGCCCCCCATGCCGGAGCCGGTCGGGTCGCCGCCCTGGATCACGAACTCGGGCACGATGCGATGGAAGATCGTATTGTCGAAGAACCCGCTCTTCGCGAGCTTGACGAACGATGCCGTCGTATCCGGGGCCAGCTTCGGGTCGAGTTGGATGGTGAAGTCGCCGCAGTTCGTCGAGATCGTGAGGCGCGGCTTCTCGGACGTGTCGAGCGGGCCTTCAGGTGCCTTCTGGCCGCCGTCGGGTTTGGCCTCAGGCTTCTGCACGTCGCGGCACCCGCTCTGCGTGGCCGTCACCTGCGCCTCACCTCCGTCGTCGCCATTGTCGTCGTCACCGCCGCCGCACGCCGCGCAGGTCAGGAGCAGCAGGACGAGGGCGACCACGCGGGCGGGCATGGCGGCGGATCGTACCCGCCGCCGGTTCAGGCCTGTCCGACTGCGGCGAGCGCTCGGCGCACGAGCGCCCTGGCGATCTCGACCTTGTACGCGGTGCCGGGAAGCGGCGTGGCGCGGTCGAGGTCATCGGACGAGGCGAGAAGCCACGGGATCGGCGCCACGCCCGCGAGTGCCAGGCGGACGTCGGTGCCGAAGCGCGCCGCAGCGACGCCGACGAGCGGGAACGCCCAGCGCGCCCGGTCCATCGCCTTGAGGTAGGTGCTCGCGTCTGGCGACGGCAGCTCGAGCTCGAGCAGAAGCTCGTCGTGCGCGAGCGCGACCACGTCGCGGTCCGTGTCCGTGGGCAGGCGGTAGAGCTCCTCGATCGTGAGCTCACGGCGAGTGGTACGGACGCGGGCACCGAGCGCTACGAGTGCGGCTGCGACATCGGACGGGTGCGCCGACGCACAGCGCTCGTTGCCGAAGATCGCGTGCTCGCGGTGCTCTCCCTCGCGCGCATGGCAGCGGTCGCCGCCGTGCAGGTAGCACGGGTACTTGAGTCGCCAGTACCAGCAGCGCGTCGCCTGGCGGAGATTGCCGCCCACGGTCCCCATCGCGCGGAGCTGGGGGGAGGCCGCGAGGCGGCAGGCCTCGCGCAGCACCTCGGGGATCTCGGGGTCGAGCTCGAGCTCGACGAGTGTCGTGCCGGCACCGACCCGGCCGTTCTGAATGCCGCGCGGGACGGCCTGCGAGAGGTCGACGAGGTCGTCCGCGGCGACGATTCCGTCACGCAGGAGGGGGACGAGATCCGTGCCGCCTGCGAGTCCGACCGAGCCGTTGCCTAAACTGGCAACCGTGTCTTCCGGTGTCTCAGGCCGCAGGAGCTTCAACCGGCTCCTTCGTGCGCTCGCGCGCCTCGCGCAACGCGCGCAGCAGCTCTTCGCGGGTGAGCGGCAGCGAGCGGACGTCGGCGCCTGTCGCGTCGCGAATCGCGTTCGCGATCGCAGCGGCGGTGGGAATGATCGGCGGCTCCCCCAGCCCCTTCGAGCCCAAATTCGTCAAATGCTCGTCGGGGACGTCCACGAAGTCGACGACGATCTCGGGGACGTCGGCGATTGTCGGCAGCTTGTAGGCGTCGAGCGTCTTCGTCAGCACGTCGCCGCTGTCCGGGTCGAGCAGCCGCTGCTCGAAGAGCGTGTGGCCGAGGCCCTGGATGACGCCGCCCTCAACCTGACTGCGAGCGCCGAGGGGGTTGATGACCCGGCCGACGTCGTGCACGGCCGCGATCCGGTCTACGCGTACCTCGCCCGTCTCGACGTCCACCGCCACCTCGGCGACCTGGACGCCGAAGGTCAGCACGCGCATACCGGCCGGGTTCGGCCCGCGTGCGCCTGTACCGAGAATCTGCCCGTCGTCGAGCAGGCCGGCGATCTCCTCCAGCGGCCACGAGCTCCCGTCGGCGGAGACGATCCGGCCGTCGCGAAGGCTCAGCACGCGCGCCTCGAGGTCGTAGCGCTGGGCGGCGATCTCGATGATCTGGCGCGCGGCGTCCGCCGCGGCCGCGCGGACCGCCGGGCCCATGCTGGGGGTGGTCGACGATCCCGCCGAAATGGCGGCGTACGGGCCGCGCGCCGAGTCGCCGAGCGAGACCTGGACGCGCTCGAGCGGCAAGCCGAGCTCCTCGGCGGCGATCTGCGCCATAGCGGTGCGCGTGCCCGTGCCGATGTCCTGCATGGCCGTGACGACGGTCGCGCGCGCTTCCGAGCCGACGCGCACCCACGCGTACGAGGGCGGGCCGCCCCCTCCGAACCAGACCTGGCTGGCGAGACCGACACCGTGCCGCCAGCGCTCGTCGGAGCGGGCGCGCACCTCGTGCCGTCGTTCCCAATGCTCGTCGGCACGGCGGTAGCACTCCATCAGCTGCTTGGAAGAGAACGGCCGCTCGTCGGTCGCGTCGTGGTCGGCGTGGTTGCGGCGCCGAACCTCGAGCGGGTCGAGGTCGAGCTTCGCGGCCAGCTCGTCCAGCAGGCACTCGAGGCCGAACGTGCCCTCCACGAACCCCGGCGCTCGGAACGCTGCGTTCGGTGGTGTGTTGAGCTGCGCGCCGTAGTCGATCGTTCGCACGTTTGGACAGGCGTAGAGGAGCTGCATCGGCCCGCTCGTGAACGCCGAGAAGCCGTCGTAGCCGACGGCGTTCACGAAGTCTCCGCCCAGGGCGGTGAGCGTGCCGTCCGCACGTGCGCCAGCGACGAGCCGCTGGATCGTGGCATTGCGGTTGCCGGTGGCGACGTTCTCCTCGCGCCGCGTGAGGGCGCAACGCACCGGCCGCCCCGTCCGCCGCGCGAGCTCCGCGGCGATCAGGGTGTAATCGCCGGCGCCGTTCTTCGCGCCGAAGCCGCCGCCCATGTACTCGCAGACGACGCGCACCTTGTCGGCCGGGATGTCGAGCGCTTCGGCGACCTCGGTGCGAACGCCCCAGATGTACTGGGTCGAGATGTACACGTCGAGCGCATCGCCCTGCCAGTGGCAGACGGCCTGGTGGGTCTCGAGTGCGTTGTGGAGGACGACCTGCGTGCGGTACTCGGCCTCGACGACGACGTCGGCCTCCGCGAGCCCGCGATCCAGATCTCCGCGCTCGTAGCGGCGGGGGTCGCCCAGCAGCGCGCCCCGCCGCACGGCTTCATCGGGATCGAGCAGCGGCTCGAGCAGCTCCCAGTCGGCATCCGCGAGGGCGAGCGCGGCGAGCGCCTGACCGAAAGTGTCTGCTGCGATGGCGGCGACGGGTGCGCCGACGTACCCGGGCTCGGCGGTCAGCACCTCGCTCGGATGCGGTTCGACGGACGACGCGACCGGGTGCTCGCCGCCGGCCGCGGGCCCGTCGAGGTCGGCGGGCGTGAGCGCGGCGCGGACTCCGGCGGCGGCCAGCGCGCGGCTGAGGTCGAGACCCCGCAGGCGGGCCCGCGCGTGCGGGCTGCGCAGCACAGCGGTGTGCAGCATCCCGGAGAGCTGTACGTCGGCCGTGTAACGCGCCTGGCCGCGCGCCCGCTGCGGCCCGTCCTGACGCGTCGCCGGCCGTCCGACGACCTGCTGGGGGCCTGGCGGCCACTGGTCGAGCGCGTCCTCCTCGACGACCACCCATTGCTCGGTGTAGCGGCCCTCGACCTCCTTCTCAGTCCTGATCAGTCGCGCCACGTGCTGATTGCCTCCTCGATCCTCGGATACGTTCCGCAGCGGCAGAGGTTCCCCGCCATCGCGTGATGAATCGCTTCGCGGTCGGGGTGGGGGTTGGCCTCGACGAGCGCGGCGGCCGAGACGATCTGGCCGGGGGTGCAGAAGCCGCACTGGAGCGCGTCCGCCCTCACGAACGCGCCGACCAGCGGGTGATCGCGGAGGCCTTCGATCGTAGTCACGTCACGCTCCCCAACCGTATGCGCGAGCGTGATGCACGAGAGCACGGGCACGCCGTCCAGCTGGACGGTGCAGGCGCCGCAGTGGCCCTCGTTGCAGCCGATCTTGGTCCCCGTCAGGCCGAGGTCCTCCCGCAGCACATCCGCGAGCGAGCGGCCGACCGCAGCGTCGACGGAGTGACGTCCGCCGTTGATGGACAACTCAAGCGCCAACGGTGACCGCCAGGATGTCGGCGAGGTAGATCATGCGGAAGGTGGCTCGCATCATCTGGCGCCGCTCGTCGTCGTCCTCGAGCTCGGGAATGAGGCGCCAGAGGTCGCGCGCTGTCGCGAGCAGCTCGCGGATGCGTTCGCGCTCGTCCTGGTAGCCGTCGCGCTCGAGGCACGCGTTGAGCGCCAGACCGAGGACGCCGACCGTGTCGGCTTGCCGGGTCCAGAGGAGCGGCGTCGCCATCGAGAGGTACTGGTGGATCCGGGCGAAGGCGATCGGCTGGGCGAACGTGTCGGCGCCGCGCGGCGGGGTCAACTCGGGCTGCGAGCCTCCGCTCGCGATGCGCTCGGCGTTGCCACAGAGCATGTCGCGCAGCTGCGCCTCGTCGAGTCCTGCGGCCCTTGCTGTTCGCAGCGCGATCAGGAGGGACCCCGGCTGCTGGCCGTACGGATAGTCGGACGCATACAGAACCTGCTCCGGGGACACCTTGTGGTAGAGCGCCAGCAGGTCGAGCGGGCTCCAGACCGACGTGTCGAAATACACGTCGGGCCGGCCGGCGAAGCAGTGGACGAGGTTCGAGAGGTCGGCGATGCCGGCGTGGGCAATGATGAGCCGGGCCCCGTCGTAACGCTCCACAAGGCGCGAGAGGTGGTCGGCGATCGGCGGCAGTCCGCGGCCGCCGTGGATCAGGATCGGCACCCGCCGGTCGGCCGCGAGTTCGAAGATGGGCGCGAGCCGCTCGTCATTCAGCATGAAGCGCTGCGCGCGCGGGTGCAGCTTGATACCGCGGGCGCCCCGGTGGAGGCAGCGCGCCGCCTCCACGACGGGCTCCTCGGTGAGGTCGAGCCGGACGAACGGGATCAGCCGCCCGTGCGAGCGCTCCGCGAACGCGAGCGTGCGGTCGTTCGCCGCCCGGAACGCCGGCTGGCGGTCGGGCTCGTCGAGGCAGAACATGAACGCGCGTGTCACTCCGTAGTGGCGCTGGGTCGCCTCGAGCTCGTCGTAATCGCCGCGAAAGCCGTCGATGTCGTGTCCGAGGTGGACGTGAACGTCGAAGACATCCGTTCCGGCAGGCAGCTCGTCTCGCAGCATGTGGTCGTACGCTGCGATCAGCGCCCGCTCGCGCTCGAGCACCTCTTCCACGGCGCTGAGTCTAGTCACGGCCCGCCGAGGGCCTTCGGCGGGAGAAACAGCGGCGTGGTCGGAAGGCGTTCGGTTCAGGTTCGCGGCGGCATGACGTGATAATCGGCGAGTCGCCGCGAGGCTCCGAGTAGCATCTGGCGACCGTGAGCGATGTCCTGATCTACGGCGACTCGATCGGCTCGCCGGCAATGCGCCACGAGGTGCCCGTCCCCGTTCC
The DNA here is from genome assembly GCA_046262315.1 of Gaiellaceae bacterium. Classification (GTDB taxonomy): domain Bacteria; phylum Actinomycetota; class Thermoleophilia; order Gaiellales; family Gaiellaceae; genus JACVRM01. The sequence goes on along the minus strand of JBHEMZ010000090.1, from coordinate 11,012 downwards.
GGACGATTTCGTCTACGCCGAGCACGACGGCCGCCGCTACGTCGCGGTCTACTCGCATGAGCTGACGCGCCTGGGCGGTGTGGACAGCCTCGAGACGCACCCGTTCGAGGAGCTCGGCCGCGATGAGTTGGTGGCCGCCGGCCTGTCGAATGACGAGGTGCTCGCGGAACTTGCGCTGCGCGCGTGCCGTCACCTGGGCCTCACGAGCGCCTCCGTCCCGGGCAAATTCCCGCTATCGGTGGCCGACCACCTGCGCGCGAACGGCATCGACCTCACCCCCGACGTCCCGCTGTTCGACGGTCGGCGGCGGCGGAAGAACGAGGCCGAGCTCGCCGGGATCCGTCGTGCGCAGCGCGCCTGCGAAGCAGCGATGGATGCCGCCCGCGCCCTGCTTCGCCGCGCCGATGCGACCGGCAGCGTGCTCATGCTCGATGCCGAGCCGCTCACGTGTGAGCGGATCAAGGCGGCGGTCGGGCGCGTCTTCGCCGACCACGGCGCGACGGGCGAGGTGTTCATCGTCTCGCACGGGCCGCAGACCGCCGTGGGGCACGAGATGGGCTCTGGCCGGATCGCGGCCGGCGAGCCGGTTGTGCTCGATCTCTTTCCTCGGGACAGCGAGTCGGGTTGCTACTCGGATATGACGCGCACCTTCGTGGTGGGGACGGCGCCCGACGAGCTGCGCGAGTATCACCGGCTCGTGCTGGAGGCCCTGAAGCGTTCGCACGCAGCCTTGAGGCCGGGCGTCGTTGCGCGGGACTTCCACCTGGACGTCTGCCGCTTCTTCGAGGAGCACGGCTATCCGACGCAGCTCTCCAAGGAGCCGGGCACCGTGCTAGAGGAAGGCTTCTTCCACGGGCTCGGGCACGGGGTCGGCTTGGAGGTGCACGAGAAGCCCTCGCTCGGCATGACGGGCCACCACGAGCTCGTCGTGGGCGACGTCGTCACCCTCGAGCCCGGCCTCTACCGCCCGGGTTTTGGCGGCTGCCGCTTGGAGGACATCGTGCTCGTCACCGAGGACGGGGCCGAGAACCTGACGGACTACCCGTACGACCTCGAGCCATAGTGAGCTGCGACTTCGATTCCCGGAAGACCGCTCCCGAAGCTTCAGCCCGGCACATACGTACTTCGGCAAGACCGCGTGCCTGGCCTCAGCCTGGCGCGCAGGTGCTGACGTGACGTCCCCGGCGATCGAAACGATTCTCACCGAGGACCGCCGGTACGAGCCGCCGCCCGAGTTCGCCGCCCAGGCCAACGCGCAGCCGGGCATCTACGACCGCGACCCCGAGGAGTTCTGGGAGACGGAGGCCCGCGAGCGAATCACATGGTTCGAGCCGTTCACGAAGCTGTGCGAATGGGAGCCGCCGTACGCGCAGTGGTTCCTCGGCGGCACGCTGAACGTCGCCTACAACTGCGTCGACCGTCACGTCGAGGCAGGCCGCGGCGAGAAGGTCGCCTACTTCTGGGAGGGAGAGCCGGAGGGCGACCGGCTCGAGTTCACGTTCGCCGATCTCCAAACCGCCGTCGTCCGCTTTGCGAATGCCCTTCGCTCGCTCGGCGTCCGCAAGGGGACGCCCGTCGGGATCTACATGGGGATGGTCCCGGAGCTCCCTGTGGCGATGCTCGCGTGCGCACGCCTCGGCGCGCCGCACACGGTCGTCTTCGGCGGCTTCTCAGCCGAGGCGCTCGCCGGACGGCTCAACGACATGGGGTGTGAGTTGCTCGTCACCCAGGACGAGGGTTGGCGCCGTGGCCAGCCGGTGCCGCTCAAACGCAACGCCGACGACGCGCTCGCGACGTCGCCCACGGTGCGGCGCTGCGTCGTGCTAAGGCGGACTGGGGGCCAGGTGGCTCTGGCTGAGGGACGTGATGTGTGGTGGCACGATGCGGTCGAGGGCCAGTCGCCGGAGCCCGAGAGCTGCCCGCCTGAGCCGATGGACTCCGAGGACCTCCTCTACCTGCTCTACACGAGCGGTACAACCGCCACGCCGAAGGGAATCGCGCACACGACCGGGGGCTACCTCGCCGGCGTCGCCACGACACACCACTACATCTTCGACGTGAAGCCCGATTCGGTCTACTGGTGCGCGGCGGACGTCGGCTGGGTGACCGGGCACAGCTACATCGTCTACGGCCCGCTCTGCAACGGGACGACGGGCGTCATGTACGAGGGCACGCCCGACTTTCCGGACAAGGGCCGCTGGTGGGCGATCGTCGAGCGCTACGGCGTGGACATCCTCTACACGGCGCCAACCGCCATCCGAGCGCACATGAAGTGGGGACCCGAGTATTCGCAGCGGCACGACCTGTCCAGCCTGCGGCTGCTCGGGTCGGTCGGCGAGCCGATCAACCCGGAGGCGTGGATCTGGTACCGCGAGCACATCGGCGGCAGCCGGTGTCCGGTCGTCGACACGTGGTGGCAGACGGAGACGGGGATGATCATGATCGCGCCGCTGCCCGGCGTCACGACCACGAAGCCCGGCTCCGCGACGAGGCCCTTCCCCGGCGTGGACGCGGCGGTCTACGACGAGCAGGGCAATGAGGTCGGGCCCGGCGGAGGCGGCTACCTCGTGCTGCGGCGTCCGTGGCCGGCCATGCTGCGCGGCATCTACCGCGATCCCGATCGCTTCGTCGAGACGTACTGGTCGCGCTACCCGGGCGTGTACTTCGCCGGCGACGGCGCGCGTGTGGACGAGGACGGCGACTTCTGGCTGCTCGGGCGCGTCGACGACGTCATGAACGTGTCGGGCCACCGCATCTCGACGATCGAGGTGGAGAGCGCGCTCGTCGATCACCCCCGCGTTGCCGAGTCGGCGGTCTGCGGGCGCAGCGACCCGCAGACCGGGCAGGCGATTGTCGCGTACGTGACGCTGAAGGGAGACGGCGAAGGGTCGGTGGAGATGCTCGAGGAACTCCGCGACCACGTCGCCCGCAAGATCGGAGCGATCGCCAAGCCGGCCAACATCGTCTTCACGCCGGAGCTTCCCAAGACGCGCAGCGGCAAGATCATGCGCCGCCTTCTGCGCGACGTCGCGGAGAAGCGCCCGCTCGGTGACACGACCACGCTCGCCGATCCAACCGTTGTCGAGGAGATCAAGACGCGCGCGGTGGCCGAGAGCCCCGACGACTAGAGCGCGGCCGTGGTCGAGCGCGACACGCCGACGACGGTGGATCACCGCCAGCTGGCTGTCGACCTCTTCAACCACGTTTGGACGCTGCTTCGGAAGAGCGAGCGGACGGCGGCGGAGATCGACGAGCTGATCCATGCCGCGCACGCGTCGCGCCACCACTGGGTCGATGGTTGGAACGACCGTGCATCTCGCGCGGGGCGAATGGCAGATCTCGCGCGTGTACGCGACGCTCGGCCGGAGCGAGCCGGCCCTCTGGCACGCCCGCCGCTGCCTCGAGCTCATCGAGGCCGCGCCCGAGGCGGAGGACTGGGATCTGCCATTCGCGTACGAGGCGCTCGCTCGAGCGCATGGCGTAGCCCAGGCCAAGGCTGAGGCATCGCATTTCGCGCGTCTTGCACAGGAGGCGGGCGAGCGGATCGCCGATCCCGAGGATCGCGAGCTGCTCCTCGCCGACCTCGAAACGCTGCCCGTCGCCGGCTAGCTCTGGTGCCTAGGTGTCGGCTTGCCAGGCCCCGCGACAGACGCCGTCGCCAGCGCGAATCGTTCAGGCAAGACGGATCCCCGCCTGGCTGGCGATCATCGGTCGTTGCCCCGATTACAAGTCAAAGTAGCTCGGCTAGCGTGGTCGCAATGATTCGTGTCTCCGGCCTGTTGATCGTCGTTGCGCTCGCAACCGCTGCGCCCGCTTTGAGCGCCCGAGCCGATCGGAGCGTACTCGCCGCCATGCGGGTTCAGCTGCCGGCGGCCGAGCGTGCCTCCGCCGTGGGCCTCGGATCGCCCGTGTTCACCCAGCAACAGTACGACGCCGCCCGCGTGCTCGAGGGGGCTCTGCCGCCTCTCGAGCGCGTGAGCAGATCTTGCCGCCCGCTCGCGCGGGCCCTCGCCGGCTACGCGGCTGGGCTCGTGACTGCGGCCGAGGGTGTCGACCGCCTCGACGGTGGCCGCATCGCGGCCGGGCAGGCCCGCGCCGCCTCGGCCGGCCGCCGGCTCGACGCACTTGGCCGCACGTGCCGGCCGGGCCGCGAGCCACCGGCCTCGGCCCGCTTCGAGGCCATCACGTCTCCGCGCGGCGGCGCTGTCTTCTACGGCGATGTCGTGGCAGTGAACCACGGCGACGAGGCAAGGTTTTACGTGAACGGCGCGCGTGTCGCCGCTGTGGCCTCGAAAGCTCCGGTGGTGAGGTTTCGGCTTGCCCGCTCGCCGTCGTGGTACCGGCTCGAGGTTCGATTCGTGCGCGACGGCAGGCCGGTCGGCCGCTCCAGGGCGCGAATCGCCTACCTGCTGCCGCCGTCGGCGCGCGTCGCGCGTCCAGTCACGGGCGGCGACGAAGCGTTTGCGCGAGACCTGGCCGGCCTGGGAGCCTCGTTTGGTGGCTACGCGGGCATCTACGTTCACGACCTACGCACGGGCCGCGCCGCCGGCTGGAATGCGAGCGCACGCTTCCCGGCGGCATCGACCGTCAAGCTGGGCGTGCTCGTAGCGGCGCTCGCGCGCTGGCGATCGGAGCGTGACGACCTGCGGCTCGACGCCGAGCTGCGGGCACTGACCGGCTGGTCGTCGAACCTGGCGACGAACCGACTCGTCCGGATGCTGGGCGGCGGCTCGGAGGCGGCCGGCGCGCGCGCGGTCGAAGCGGCGCTCAGGCGCATGGGCGCGACGCGAAGTACGTATCCGCAGGGGTACCGGGTAGGAACGGCGGCGGGTGGCGAGCCGCCGCTCGTCTCAGGACGAGTCACGACGGCGCGCGATCTCGCCCGTGTGCTCCGAGAGATCGCCGCGTCCGCCGCGGGCAACCGAGCGTCGCAGCGGCGCACCGGGCTGGGACCAGAGCGCGCGCGCTACACGCTCGGCTTACTGCTCTCGTGGGAGGCGCGCGGCGATAATGTCGGCCTGTTCGCCGGCGCCCTGCCGCGGGGGACGCCGGTGGCGCAGAAGAACGGCTGGATCTCGGACTCGCGCCATACCGCGGCGATCGTCTTCGGGCGACGAGGGCCGGTCGTGGCCGTCCTCCTCACCTACAGGCCGGGACTCTCATTCGCCGAAGCCGCCGCCCTAGGCCGGCGCCTCGTGCGCGCCGCGTTCTGAAACATCCCCGCCGGTGCAGGACTTGCCCCACGAGACATGTCCGGCGAGCCAGACCCCACCCTCCCTAAGGGGTCCTACGTCCACCACCACCCGCCCGGGCTGGACGGTATCGTCGAGGGGCGCGCGGGTGTGTCACGCCCTGTGCCGATTGTGTGATTTCCGTGCGCCGGCGATTCGCTGCGTCGGTCCGTTGCAGGCGGATCTGCACGCGGCGGATCCATGCAGCCGCTGAGATAGATGCACGCAAGGCCTCAGGCGCGGGAACTGGCGGCCCGGCCGAGCCCGTGCGGGGGACCGGGTCGCAGCTGCGCTGCGCTGTCGGCTGGGTTTGGCGCCGGAGCGGCCGGAAGTCAGTGCCGGCGGGCCGAGGGCTTCGCGTGGCGCTTCTTCGCCTTTGGTTTCGCCTGCGCGGTGCCACCCGGGCCAACCTCTCGCTGCTGCGGGGCTGCAGCCTGCGTGCCTCCCGGGCCCGGCTCGACCTGACGCGGCCTCGCGCGGGCGCCAGGCTCCACCGACGCGGCCTTTGCGGAGGGGCTGCCGCCCGGATCGGCCTGGACCGCACCCTGAGCGCTGCCGGCGAACATCGCGGCCGCGGCTGTGCCGACGGCCAGCGTCTCCTTCAGCAGGTGCGCCTCGACGTCCTCGCCCTCGTCGTGCGTGATCTTCTCGGTCATACCGTCCTCCTCGCTTGCGTCGATGGGTCACGACTGAAGCACAGGAGGCGCGGGACCGCCGCCCTCTTCCACGGCCGCTGCCTACGGCAGCAGACGCTCGAACCGCGCGGGGTCGTCGAACGGGCCGATCACCGCGAGCCGGAGCCCGTTGGCCCCGATGACGTCCTGAGCCACACGCTGCACGTCGTCGGCACCGACCGCGTCGAGGCCTTCGAGCACCTCCTCGAGCTCTGCGGCGCGGCCTTCGAGGACCTCCCGCCGCAGGCCGAACATGATCGTGCCGTGCGGGCTCTCGAGCTGGAGGACGAAGCGGCCCTTGGCGAAGTTGCGCGCCTTCTCGAGTTCCGGTGCAGGCACAGGCTCGTCCGCGATGCGCCGGAGTTCGGTGACGATCGTCGCCACGGCGTCGTCGATCCGAGCGATGTCGACGCCCGCCTGCGCGTAGAGCGTGCCGGCGTCCGTGTAGCTGTGGTTCACGCCGAAGACGTAGTACCCGAGCCCGCGGCGCTCGCGCACCTCGGTGAAGAGCCTCGACGACATGCCGCCCCCGAGTACGGTTGCGAGCAGAGTGAGCGCGTAGCGATCAGGGTGGGCGAGCGGATAGCTCGGCGCGCCGAGGATCACGTGCGCCTGATCCGACTCCTTCGAGTGCACCTTCACCGAGCCGTTGCGGTGCGGCTCGAGCGGCGCGGCGCCGTCGGTCCCGCTGTCCTCGGACAGATCGCCGAGCAGGTCGCTCACACGTTCGAGGTAGTCGTCGCCGATCTTGCCGCCGAGCCCGACGACCATGCGCGACGGTTGGTACCAGCGCCCGAGGTACTCGAGAAACGTCTCGCGCGTCGCCGCCCGCACCGTCTCCTTGCGGCCGATGATGTCCCACCCGAGCGGCTGGTCGCCGTAGAGGAGCTGCTCGTACACCCCGCCGATGTAGTCGCGCGGCGTGTCGAAGTACATGTTCATCTCCTCGACGATCACGCCCTTCTCGCGCTCGATCTCCTCGGGGTCGAGCTTGGCGTGGCGGAGCATGTCGACGAGCACGTCGAGCGCGACGTCGCGGTGCTGGGCGGCGCACTTCACGTAGTAGCCCGTGTACTCCTTGCTCGTGAACGCGTTGAACTCCCCGCCGATCGCGTCGATCTCGCCGGCGATGTCGCGCGCGGTCGGGCGCCGCTCGGTGCCCTTGAAGAACATGTGCTCGGCGAAGTGGGCGATGCCGCTCGTCTCGCGCGACTCGTAGCGGGAGCCCGCTGCCAGCATTACGAAGCACGTGACCGACTGGGCGTGCGACATCGGCGCCGTCAGCACCCGCAGGCCGTTCGGCAGGATTTCGCGGTCGAACGTCACGCGGCCACCTGGAGAGCGTCGCGCCAGCCGTCCGGGACTGCCATGGACTCGCCGCGGTCGTAGTCGTAGGCGACGAGCACACTGCGTGCGCCGGCGATCACCCGACCGGCTTGTCGCAACTCGTACTCGAGCTCAAAGCTCTTCGTGCCGAGGCGGGCGGGGCGTACGCCGATCTCGACCTCCCCCTCGGGCTCGCCGGGCGCGAGGAAGTCGATTTCGAGCCGCGCGAGGATCATGCTCATCCGCCCGTCGTAGAACGGGCCGGAGATGACGCCTGTCTGCCGGAGGTACTCGATGCGCGCCTGCTCCACGTAGGTGGCGAAGACGGCGTTGTTGAGGTGTCCCATCGCGTCGAGGTCGCGGAAGCGCACACGCTCGACGTGCAGAAAGGGGTAGTCGCCCACGGCGCGATGCTACCGCCGGGCGCTAGTGTCTCCGCTCGTGTCCGAGCTGCTCGAGCGCGACACCCTCGTCGTCAGTCAGAAGGCCAAGCTCGTCGAGCTCACGAACGAGTACCGGATCCTCGACGAGCAGGGCACCGAACTGGGCGCCATCCGGCAGGAGGGACAATCGGCGGCGCGTAAGGCGTTCCGCCTCGTCTCGAGCCTCGACCAGTTCCTGACGCACAAGCTCGCCGTGTACGACCGCACGGGGGCGAAGGTGCTCGAGCTCGTGCGGCCGCGCAAGCTGATGAAGTCACGTGTCGAAGTTACGGACGGCATGGGGCAGCCGGCGGGTCGCATCGTGCAACAGAACCTGATCGGGAAGATACGCTTCGCGTTCGAGGGTCCCTCCGGGGAGCAGCTCGGCTCGATCAATGCCGAGAACTGGCGTGCGTGGGATTTCTCAATCCAGGATCCGATGGGGCAGGAGGTCGCGCGCGTGACGAAGAAGTGGCGTGGCATCCTTCGCGAGGGCTTCACGACGGCGGACAGCTACGTGGTCAACGTCAGCGCGCCGGTCTCGGCCGAGCTGCGGATGATGGTTCTTGCCGCAGCGGCGGCGATCGACACCACGCTCAAGCAGGACGATTCCTAGGCGCGGTCGGCGAGCCGCCGCCGTCGTCCGGCTCGCGCGGATACCGGCGTGGTCGTGAGGGCGCTCGCTGCGTGCGCTCGCTGCGTGCGGCCTCGACATCGCGTCTTCGAGGCTCACGAGCGCCACTCGGCGAGGAGTTCGGCCTCCCGCTCGGGCACGAGGCCGACGCCTTCGGCCGTCCCCCTCGCCTGGGTGCCCTCACCGCGCCCGTCGCGCGTCTGGGCCCACCGGAGCGTGTCGGCGATCGTCTCGGCGACCGGGCGGAAGCTGAGGCCGGCGGTAAGCGCGCGCGAGACGTCGGCCTCCTGCATGTGGGCCCACTCGGCGTCGCTCTCGGCCAGCCAGAGAGGCAGCTCCATCCACTGGCCGACCTCGCGCTCGAGCAGGAAGCTCTCATTGACCCACGTGATGCGCGCGTCGCTGCCGGACACGCGGCGGCATTCATCGAGCAGCTCTTCGAACGTCACGGGTGGCACCGGGCCAGTCGCGTTGAACGTCCCGGTTGTCCGCTTCTCAGCGAGCCGCACAAGCCACGCGCCGAGATCGCGCGCGTCCACGAACTGCACCGGGCGGTCGGGTCGGCCCGGGGCGAGTACCTCGCCGCCGCCCGCCACTCGCAGAGGCCAGTACGTGAAGCGGTCGGTGGGATCGTGCGGGCCTACGAGGAGGCCGGCGCGGACGCTCGCCGATCGTCCCGGGAAAACCTCCTCGACGACCCCTTCACACAGTGCCTTCAAGCCGCCGTAGTGCTCCGAGGTGGCCTCCGTCGCGGGGTCGTCGAGCTCGATCAGCGGGGCCGTCTCGTCGAAGCCCGGCCGCGAGAAGCTGCGGTACACCGAGATGCTCGAGACGAAGGTGTAGTGGCCGGCCGCATGGCTCAGGAGCTCGGTGGACGCGCGCACGACGCGAGGTACGTAACCCGACGGGTCGATGACGGCGTCCCACCCGCCGCCTCGGAGCGCCGAGAGGCCACCGTCGCGGTCACCTTCGAGGCGCTCGGCCTCGGGGAAGAGGTCTGGGTTCGTTTGCCCGCGGTTGAACAGTGTCACGTCGTGCCCGCGCTCGAGCGCGTGCTCGATGGCCGCGCGGCCGAGGAACTTCGTACCGCCGAGGACGAGCAGCCTCATCCCCGCAAGCTACCGGCGAGCACACTGCTCGAGCGCCCGTGTGTAGAAGCGGAGATAGGCGGCGGCGTGGTCGCGCCAGTTAGCCGTGGTCGTGTCCGCCCGGCCAGATGGAGAGCTGCGCCTCGGGTAGCTCGGCGGCAAGGGCCTCTGTCGCCTCCCCGGAATGGATCGTCGGTGCCAGCACCGAGCCACACGGGCGCGCCGTGAAACAGGTCCGCGTCCTCGTGAGCCGCCCGGATCAGGTCGTGGCGCGCGATGACCTCCGCGTCGTCGAACTCTCCCTCGGACGTTTCGCCCGCCGTTCGCCAGAGGGCCGGCGAGTGACCGCCGGCCGCGCAGAAGGGACGCGCGCGCAGCCGGGCCAGGTCGAGCGCGCCGAACCCACCCATCGAGACGCCGCCGATCGCCTCCCGCGCCGGATCGCTGTGCAGAGCCCGGCGAGCGGCGGGGATGGCGAAGCGCAGGACGTGTGTCCCCCACCGGAAGTCACGGCGGTCGTGGTAGTAGCTCGCCTCCCCGCCGTCGACGACGAGCAGCGCGGGGGCGCGTGCGCCGAGCCGCGTGTGCTCGGCCATGAGCTCGGGCCACAGCAGATCCGCGGGATCCATGCTTCGGCCGTGAAGGAGGACGAGCAGCGCGGGTCGGCGCGATCCGCCGGGGACGACCACGTGGCGGAGCTCGCCGATCCGCAGCAAACGTGCGTCGGTCGTGAGCTCGGATTCGCTACCGCGCCGGGCCGCGACAAGCACGGCGGCTGCGGCGAGCACGGCGAGCACGAGTGCCGCGACGGCCGCGCGCCGCACTAGGCGGCAGCGCCGGCGCCGTTGACGCGCCAGCGGTAGCGCGGCTTGGCGGCGAGTGACGAGCCGATGAAACAGCCACGCTCGGCCTTCGTGAGCAGCTCGGCCACGTCGGCCGGAGGCGGCTCGATGCGGACGTCGAGGTCGCAGTCGATCTCGACGAACGCGTACAGCCCGTCCTCGCGCTGCGCGATGGCGCCGCGCGCCGAGCCGCTTGCCGACGACACCTTCGCGTGCGCGCGCTGCGCGTGGTAGGCAAGCGATAGGAACGTGCAGCGGATCAGGGCTGCGAGCACGTGCTCCGGCGTCCACGCCCGCGGCAGCTCGAGCGGCACGCCGCGGTCGGTGACGAAACAGCGCTCGCCGTCGAGCTCCACGCGGTACTCGCTGCGAGGATGCGGCACGGCATCAACGCTAGCGCGCGGACGGCCGCGCTTGCGAAAGCGATCGAACGGAAATACGGTACGCGCCGTGACGAACAGGCTCAGGGCGCTCAGCGAGGCCGAGGCCTACGCGCGCTGCTACGGCGGCGGAAACCTCGACGTGAAGGTCGTCAAGGTGCAGCGGCGCCCACGGTACGACCTGCGCGTCTCCGGGGAAGATCTACGGCAGGCCTTCGAGGAGCGTCTCGGTAAGCGTGAGCCCGAGGTCGCCTAGCGGCTGCGCGGCGGCCCTTAGTGCTCCCGGTCCGAAGTTCGGTCGTGATCGGTTGAAGGGACCGGAGGGTTGGCGTCGAAGAGGGCGCCATGGCGAAGAGTCCTTTCGAGATCGTGCTGAGCAGGGAGGAGCGGGCGGAGCTTGAGCGGCGGGTGGCCT
>JBHEMZ010000089.1:0-31419 GCA_046262315.1 Gaiellaceae bacterium | reverse complement strand
TCGACAAGCTGGAGCGCCAGGCTCAGCGTCTCCGCGAAAAGCGGCGCCGCGGGCCCGCACGCGACCACGCCCCGCCGGTCGACTTCGCCGCCGCACCCGTGGCGGTGGAGGAGCCGGCGATCGTGAAGACGAAGCAGTTCGCCGTGAAGCCCATGAGCCCCGAGGAGGCCGTGCTCCAGCTCGAGCTCGTCGGCCACGACTTCTTCGTGTTCCGTAACGCGGAGTCCGGTGACGTCAACGTCGTCTACCGGCGCCGCGCGGGCGACTACGGGCTGATCGAGCCGCAGGTGTAGTAGTGCCCATTCAGGTGATGCCGGCGAGCTTGTGGGCCGCGCCGCGTGTTCGCGGGCCAGAAGGCGGTTTAGATTGCCTGAAGGGACACTAGGTCATTGCCGTTCTGGCGACGGGGGGAGACGGTCAACGAGAAGCTCGCGCGCGAGGCCGGGCTCGACACGGGGTCGACGCCGCGCGACGAGCCCCGGCCGGAGCCGCTCGAGGCCGAGCCGCGGTGGCGCCTCCCGGGCTATCTCAACGCGGTCGGCGTGCACGGCGTGCCCCGGTCGCGACGCTGGGACGCGGTCGCAAGCGCCGCTGCGCCTGGGCTGCCGGGCGACAGCGTCCACTTCGTCGCGCTGCCCGACGGCACGCTCGTGGTCGACGAGGCCGTGCCCGACGGCGCGCTGGAAGCGCTGGCGGCGGCGGTGGAGCGCGAGCTCGACGCGCCCTACCGGGCGGAGGCGATCCGTCAGGAAGAACGCGTCTGGGCGGTCGCGGCGAACCGCATCGACGTGCTGGAGCTTCCCGAGGAGATCCCCGGCGACGAGCTCGAGCTCTCGGTGATGGGGAGCGAGCGGTCGCTCGTCGTGGCGGGCGAGCCCTCACTTGCGGAGCTGCCCACGCTCGAAGACTGGGGGGCCGCGCAACATCAGGATTACGTGGTGCGCGGCGAACGGCTCGACGGCGACGTCTGGGAGCTGCGGCTCACCCCCCTCTAGCTGCACGTGCGGCTACCCTAGGTCTGCGTGGCCGGGGCGAACGTCGGATCTCTCGAGAAGTTCCTGCGCGTCGGCGAGGGTCGCCGCCGCAAGCGGCTCGCCGAGCAGGCGGCCTACGTCAGCACGCTCGAGCCCGACTTCGAGCGTCTGTCCGACGACGAGCTCGCCGCCAAGACGGGCGAGTTCAAGCAGCGGATCGAGAAGGGGGAGGAGCTCGAGGACATCCTCTTCGAGGCTTACGCGGCCGTCCGCGAGGCCTTCAAACGGACGCTCGACGTGCGGCTCTTCGACGTGCAGGTGGTGGGTGGCATCATCCTCCACGAGGGCGATATCGCCGAGATGAAGACCGGCGAGGGCAAGACGTTCGTCGCGGTACAGGCCCTCTATCTGAACGCGCTGACCGGCAACAACGTCCACCTCGTGACCGTCAACGACTACCTCGCCAAGCGCGACGCCAACTGGGTGGGGCCCGTCTACGAGGCGCTCGGCATGCGAGCCGCATACATCGAGAACATGATGCCGCAGGCGCGACGCGACGAGGCGTACGCGGCCGATGTCACCTACGGGACGAACTCCGAATTCGGCTTCGACTACCTGCGCGACAACATGGCCGTGCGGCTCGAGGACACCGTCCAGCGCGGCCACCGGTATGCGATCGTGGACGAGGTCGACTCGATCCTCATCGACGAGGCGAGGACGCCGCTGATCATCTCCGGCGAGCCCGAGGTCGCAGCGAAGACCTACTACGACTTCGCGCGCATCGTCAAAACGCTCAACGGCGTGCAGCAGCAGGGCGCCGGCAAGGGCGTGGACGAGCTCGAGCAGGTGGACGCGGACTATCTGTACGACGAGAAGCACAAGACGGTGTCGCCGGGCAAGCATGCGATCGAGGCGGTCGAGCGCGCCCTGCGCGTCGACAACCTCTACGACCCGCGCAACGTCCAGCTCGTCAACCACCTGATCCAGGCGTTGAAGGCTGAGGCGCTCTTTCACCGGGACCAGGAGTACGTCGTCCAGGGCGGCGAGGTGAAGATCGTCGACGAGTACACGGGCCGGATCATGGAGGGACGCCGCTGGTCGGAGGGCCTCCATCAGGCGGTCGAGGCGAAGGAGGGCGTGCGCATCCAGGAGGAGCACGTGACGCTGGCGACGATCACGCTCCAGAACTACTTCCGGCTGTACGAGAAGCTGGCCGGCATGACCGGCACGGCCAAGACGGAGGAGAAGGAGTTCGTCGAGATCTACGGCCTCAGCGTCGTGGAGGTGCCGACGAACCAGCCGGTCGCGCGGGACGACGAGAACGATCTCATCTTCAAGACGAAGGAGGCGAAGTTCGACGCGGTCCTCGCGGACATCGCCGGGCGCCACGAGAAGGGCCAGCCTGTCCTCGTCGGCACGATCGACGTGGAGACTTCGGAGTACCTTGCACAGCTGCTCGAGCGGCGGGGGGTTCCGCACAACGTCCTGAACGCGAAGGAGCATGCGCGCGAGGCCGAGATCATCACGAACGCGGGCGAACACGGGGCGGTCACGATCGCGACGAATATGGCCGGGCGCGGAGTCGACATCAAGCTCGCCGAGGGCATCCGTGAGCTCGGCGGCCTCTACGTGCTCGGCACCGAGCGCCACGAGGCGCGCCGCATCGACAATCAGTTGCGCGGCCGCTCGGGCCGCCAGGGTGACCCGGGCGAGTCGCGGTTCTACCTTTCCGGCCAGGACCAGGTCGTGCGGCTGTTCGCGGGCGACCGGATCTACAACATCATGAACCGCTTCAAGCTCCCGGACGACCAGCCGATGGAGGCGAAGATCCTCTCGAACCAGATCGAGAACGCCCAGAAAAAGGTCGAGGAGCAGAACTTCGTCGCGCGCAAGAACGTGCTCAAGTACGACGATGTCCTCAACGTGCAGCGGCAGGTGATCTACGAGCAGCGCAGGCAGGTGCTCGAGGGCAAGGACCTGTCGGAGGACGTGCTGCGCTGGATCGACGAGGTGGTCGTACGCGTCGTCGGCGAGTACACGCCGGGCGAGTACACCGAGGAGTGGGATCTCCAGGGGCTCGTCGGCGCGATGGCCGAGCTGTACGGGTCGGACATCGCCCTCGAGGAGCTGCGCGAGGACATCGACGTGACGTCGCGTGAGGCGCTAGTCGAAGAGTTCGGTCAGGACGCGCGTGACGTCTACGCCGAGAAGGAGGAGGGGTTCGGCGGCGACCCGTCGAGCGGCCAGCCTGTCATGCGCGAGCTGGAGCGCTACGTGATCCTCCAGGTCGTCGACACGCGCTGGCGGGAGCATCTCGAGAACATGGACTACCTCCGTGAGGGCGTCCACCTGCGGGCGATGGCGCAGAAGGATCCGCTTGTCGAGTACCGCGGCGAGGGCCACCAGATGTTCGAGGAGCTGGGGCGCCAGATTCACGAGGAGGTGCTCTACCTCCTCTTCCACGCGCAACTCGAACCCGGCGACCTGGATCTCGAGCGCCGAAACGGCGGCGCGGACGGGAATCTGTCCTACGAGCACCAGTCGCTTGCGGGGTCGGACGCGATCGCGGCTGCAGGGGCGACTGCGATCGGCGCCGAAGCCGACCCGACGGCAATGACGGGCACGGTGGCCGGCAGTCTTGGCGCGGGCGGCACGTCAGTCGCGACGGCTCCCCGGCAACGCGTCGTCTCCGAGGAGCAGAAGCTCGGCCGCAACGACCCCTGCTGGTGCGGCTCCGGCAAGAAGTTCAAGCGCTGCCATGGTTCGTAGCCGCGCTCCGCTGAAAATCCGGCTCGCTTCGCGAGCCATGACGATTTTCAGCGGTTTCTAGAAGTCAGACGCGCCGGGGCCGCGGAGTGGCTGCGGCGGGGCAAGCCCGCTCCCCTGCCGCCGCAAGTCCGGCCCCGCTGCGCGGGGCCACGAGGACTTGCGGCGGGGTGCTGGGGAATCAGACAGGGCTTCGCGCGCTGTGGTTGCGGCGGGGCAAGCCCGCCTCCGCCGGTATGGAGGTCGGTTGCTTCGCGCGCGCTTTACCGCCTCCTCGGAAGAAGGGCTGCGCGGTACGCCGCCAGCGCTAGCGCACAGACGACGGTCCGGCCAATCAGCCATGGATCCGGATCTACCCCCCGCACGACGAGGGCTTGCGCCCCTTCCAGTGGGCTGGGCGCGGACGCTGCGGCTTGACAGTCACTAACTAAGCAGTTAATGATTAACGTGTGGCGCAGACAGTTGACGCGACGCTGACGGCGCTCGCCGACCCGACTCGGCGGCACGTTGTCGAGTTATTGCGCGAGCGACCCCGGCGGGCGGGCGAGCTCGCGGCCGCCTTCCCGATCAGCACGCCGGCGATGAGCCGGCACCTGCGTGTTCTGCGCGCCAGCGGCCTCGTCGAAGCCGAGTTCGACGATGAGGATGCCCGCGTGCGTCTCTATCGCCTACGGAGGCAGCCGTTCGCCGACTTGCAGTCCTGGCTCGACCAGGTGCAGGCGTTCTGGACGGAGCAGCTGGGCGCGTTCAAGGCGCACGCAGAGAGGACACGAAAGGGGAGAATCAGATGAGCACGAGCGGCGTACCGGCGGGGCAGGCGAGAGAGGAGAAAGTGGCCACGAGCGAGGCTGTTACTGCGACCGTCGAGGTCGCCGTCGACCCCGCCACCGCGTTCGAGATCTTCACCGAGGAGATCGGCCAGTGGTGGCGACCCGGCCCGATCAACTGGAACCACGCCGACCTCGCGATCGGTATCCGCATCGAGCCGGGCGTGGGCGGCCGCTGGTTGGAAGTCGAGGATGCCGAGACGGGAGAGGGGTGCGAGTGCGGCCGCATCACCGTGTGGGAGCCCGGCGAGCGGCTCGTCTTCCTCTACCGCGACTCAGGCCACGACCTGGACGACACGGAGGTCGAGATCGTCTTCCAGCCGGTTGCGGGCGGCACGCGCGTGACGCTCGAGCACCGCGGCTGGGAGCGGCTCCAGGCGGACCTAGCCTCGAGAAAGCGGAACGCGAAGCGCGCCGGATGGCTGAACATCCTCTCCTGGTACAGCGACTGGGCGTTCTGGGGCTCACCGCTCCGCCTGAAAGTCCGACGCGGCTCCGCCGCGCCATGACAACTTTCAGGCGACTTCTTTTAGTCAGACGCGACTTCGCGAGACGTGGCTGCGGCGGGGCAAGCCCGCCTCCGCCGATTGGGCACCGCTACGATCACTCGTGCCCGACCGGCAGACTCAGAGCGCGCTCGACGAGCAGCTGAAGGAGATCGGAGCCCAGCTGGCCTGCGTTAGCCCGCGAGAGTCCGGCCTCCGCTTCGCGGAGACCATGACGACTCTCGCGGGATCGGACAGCCAAACGCGCCGGGCCGCGTTGTGGCTGCAACCGGCCAAGCCGGCCTTCGCCCATCGGCGCCGCTACGATCAACCCGTGGCCGACCAGCAGACGCAGGTCTCAGTCGAGGAGCAACTGAAGGAGATCGGAGCCCAGCTCGCCTGGGTTCGTGATTACCTTTGACCCGGACGCGCTAGCGACTCGCGCCGCCGAGCTCGAGACCCGCATGGGAGAGCCGGGCTTCTGGGATGACCAGCAGGAGGCCGCTCATATCTCCGCCGAGCAGGCCCGCCTCGCGCGCAAACTCCAGGCCTACGAGCGCCTGCGCGGCGATTACGACGCCATCGCCGCGCTCGCTGACGAAGGCGCCGTCGAGAAGGAGGTTGCGGTCCTGCTGGAACCGCTCGAGCGTGAGCTCGAGCGGTTGCGCGAGGAGGCTCTGTTCATGGGCGACTACGACGCGGGCGACGCGCTCGTGACTATCCACGCGGGCGAGGGCGGAACCGACGCGCAGGATTGGGCGGAGCTGCTCGTCCGCATGTACCTCCGCTGGGCGGAGCGGCGCGGCTTCCGGGCCGAGCTCGTCGAGGCGAGCCCGGGAGAGGAGGCAGGTGTCAAGTCGGCCGCCATCACGGTGTCCGGCGAGAATGCCTACGGCACTCTCAAAGCCGAACGAGGCGTGCACCGGCTCGTTCGCCTGTCGCCCTTCGACTCGGCCCACCGCCGCCAGACCTCGTTCGCCCAGGTGATCGTGGCACCGCTCGTCGGCGACGACGGTGAGGTGGACATCGACGAGTCCGATCTGCGCATCGACACGTACCGCGCGAGCGGCGCAGGCGGGCAGCACGTGAACAAGACCGACTCGGCCGTGCGCATCACGCATCTCCCCACCGGGATCGTCGTCCAGTGCCAGAACGAGCGGTCACAGTCGTCCAACAAGCAGACCGCCATGCGCCTACTGCGCTCGCGCCTCACCGAGCTCACAGAGGAGGAGCGCGAGGCCGAGCTCGCGCGGGAGCGGGGCGCCGCGCAGAACACCGGGTTCGGTAGCCAGATTCGCAGCTATGTCCTGCATCCGTACCAGCTCGTCAAAGACCACCGCACCGACGTGGAGACCGGCAACACGCAGGCCGTGCTCGACGGCGATCTCGACGCGTTCATCCGCGCCTATCTGCTCGCCCAGGCTGCGGAAAATTCGAGCTAGCAGGAGCTTTCGCTAGACTCCCGAACCGAATCCGAGACCGGTGCGGCATCCGCTACGCGCCCCCCTCCTTTCCATCCCGGTGCAGGACGAACTTCTTCAGACCGATTCCGTGACGGCCGTGGCCGAGCCCGAGCCTGCGCGCCCAACGGCGCCCAGCTCGCGCGCCATGATCGTGTTCGACAACGTCACGAAGGTGTACGAGGCCAACGTGACGGCGCTGCGCGACGTCGCGTTCATCATCGAGAAAGGCGAGTTCGTCTTCCTCGTTGGCCCGTCCGGCTCCGGTAAGTCGACTGTAATCCGGCTGCTGCTGAAGGAGCTCGAGCCGACCTCGGGTCGCGTGCTCGTCTCGGGCCGCGACCTCGGTCGCCTCCGCCGCTCCCGAGTGCCGATGCTGCGTCGCAATCTCGGCTGCGTCTTCCAGGATTTCAAGTTGCTCCCGAACCGCACCGCGGCCGAGAACGTCGCTTACGCACTCAAGGTCCAGGGCGAGCCGCGGAACGAGATCCGCCGCAAGGTGCCCGAGGTGCTCACGCTCGTCGGGCTCGCCGACAAGATGGGCTCGTATCCCGAAGAGCTGTCGGGCGGTGAGCAGCAGCGCGTCTCGGTCGCGCGCGCCGTCGTCAACCGGCCGCCGCTCCTCATCTGCGACGAGCCGACCGGCAACCTCGACCCCGACACGTCCGTCGGCATCATGCAGCTCCTCTACCGCATCAACCGCGCGGGCACGACCGTCCTCATGGCCACGCACGACCGGGAGATGGTCGACAAGATGCGCCGCCGTGTGATCGCGCTCGAGGACGGTTCGCTCATGCGCGACGAGCGGCGAGGGGGGTACGCATCGGAATGAGGCTGCGCATGCTCGTCTCCGAGGCGTTCCGGTCGATGACCGCGAACATCTCCACGACCGTCGCGGCCACGCTGACCGTGCTGATCGGCATGTTCCTCGTCGGTACGTTGATCGGATTCGGCACCTGGGCGCGCTCCTGGAGCGACGCCAAGAAGCAGGAGCTGGTCGTCAAGGTGTACTTCTGCACCGAGATCGAGTGTCCGAAGACCGGCGAGGCAACGGACGCGCAGATCGGTGCCGTACAGCGCCAGCTCGAGTCGAATCCGCTCATCCGGCAGGGCGGGGTGCGCCTCATCCCCAAGGCGGAGGCGCTCAAGCTCATGACCAAGCAGCACCCCGAGATCACCGAGGGACTGGTTGGCAACCCGCTGCCCGACGCGTTCGAAATCACGCCGAAGCGCGGAGAGGACACCGCGGCGATCGCGCGCAGCCTGAGCCCGCAGCCCCCCGGCGTCGACGAGGTCAAGTACGCCGAGAAGACGACCAGCCGCGTGCTTCAGCTCGCGCGCGTGATCGAGTCCGTCTTCCTCGTCGCGATCGCGATTCTTCTGATCGCGGCAATGGTTCTGATCGCCAACACGATCCGCCTGTCGATCTTCTCGCGGCGGCGCGAGATCGAGGTGATGAAGTTGGTCGGCGCCTCCAACTGGTTCGTACGCGGCCCGTTCATGCTCGAAGGCCTCATCTGTGGCCTCGTCGGGTCAGCGCTCGCGGTGGTGATGCTGCTCGTCGCGCGCGAAGCGGTCGCGGCCCGCATCCTCGACGACATCGGCGCCGCGGACGGTGCCAAGGCAGTCGCGTTCGGAATCAACGCGCTGATCCTTTGCGGGATCGGCCTGCTGCTCGGCGCGGCCGGCTCCGGGCTGACTGTGCGGCGCTTCCTCAAGGTGTAACCGCCACAAGTCCGGCGCGCTGACGCGCGCCATGACGACTTGCGGCGGGGGCCGGGAAGTCAGACGCGACTTCGCGCGGTGTGGCTGCGGCGGGGCAAGCCCGCCTCCGCCGAAGATGGTGCAGGGGACTGTCCCCGCAGGGGACTGTCCGTCGCGGTGGGCCCGGCGAGCGCTGCGTGGATGGCGCGCGGTTCGGACTGCAGTGTGACGGGTCTGTCCCCATCCGGGGACAGACCCTGCGATGGTCGGGGACACTTCATCCGTGACCGAGCGGATCATCGTCGAGATCGGAAGGCGGGGAAAGCTCGTCGTGGGGGAGCCCTTCTTCACCCCTGGCACACCCCTCGTGCTTGAGCGCAAGGGTCTCGGCGAGGCCAAGGAGGGCGACCTCGCAGTCGTGCACACCGGCCGCGGGCGCGCACGTTTGGAGCGCCTGATCGGCCCCGCGCAGTCGATCGACGCTGTGCTCGAGGGCCTCCTCGAGGACGAGGGCCTGCGCACCGAGTTCGAGCCGCACGCATCCCCGGCGCCGTCCTTCGAGGGCCGCGCCGACCTGCGCGAGCTCGTCACATTCACGATCGACCCGGAGACCGCAAAGGACTTCGACGACGCGCTGTCGGTCCGACGCGATGCGGACGGCGTGCGCGTCTGGGTCCACATCGCCGACGTCTCCTACTTCGTGCCTGCCGGGTCGCCGCTCGACCGCGGCGCTTCGGAGCGCGGCTGCTCCGTGTACGTGCCGGGCCGCGTTTCGCCGATGCTCCCGCCCGAGCTGTCCGACGACCTCTGCAGCCTCCGCCCGCACCAGGATCGTCTGTGCGTCACGGTCGAGATCCACTTCGACGCGCGGCTCGATCCGGGTGAGCCCACCTTCTACCGTTCCGTGATCCGCAGCGACGAGCGCTTCGTGTACGGGCGCGCCGAGGCCGTGCTCGCCGGTCGGGATCGCGTGGACGACCCGCGGGTCGGCGAGGCCATCCACCTGGCCGAGCGGGTCGCGCTCGAGCTGCGGGAGCGGCGCTTCGCACGCGGGGCGCTACGCGTGGAGTCGCGCGAGATCGCGTTCGCGTTCGACGGACGGGGCGGCGTGGAACGTGCGTGGCTCGAGTCGGAGCCGCATGCGCACGCGCTCGTCGAGGAGCTGATGATCCTCGCCAACGAGGCCGTGGCCGGGCTCCTCGCGGGCCGGCGCCGCGAGGCCCTGTTTCGAGTGCACGAGCGGCCGGACCCCCAGGCGGTCGGGCTACTGCTCGCCAAGCTGGCCGATCTGGGCGTGCCGACGCCGCCGGCGCCGGACGAGAAGCGCATGAGCGCCGCGGAGGCCGGGCGGCTCGCCGCCGCGACCAGCGAACGCGTGACCGAGTACGTGGCGCGTGCCGGACGGGGCGCGGAGGCGTTCCCCGCGCTCGTCCTGCGTGCGCTCAAGCAGGCGCGCTACGACCCGCGCAACCTCGGCCACTCGGGGCTTGCGAGCCGGGCGTACTGCCATTTCACCTCGCCCATCCGCCGCTACCCGGACCTCGTCGTTCACCGCGCCCTGCTCCGCGAGGTGGGCGCGGGGGACGAGCCGGCCGCGGAAGACCTCGAGGACCTGGCTGACCGGACGTCGGCCGCCGAGCGTGCCGCGGCGAAGGTCGAGTACCGCGCAGACGAGCTCTGCCTGGCGTGGCTGCTCGAAAGCGAGCTCTTCGAGCGCGGCTGGGAAACGCCCTACGAGGGCGAGATTACGGGTGTGATCGGCTCCGGCCTCTTCGTGCGCTTCGGTGACGTCTTCGAGGGCTACCTGCCGGCGCGCCGCCTGCCCGAAGACTACTTCGAGCTGAATACGCTGGGCACGGCCCTTGTCGGCCGCCGTTCCCGGCGAACGTTCCCGCTGGGCGATCCGATCGAGGTGCGCGTTGAGTCGCTCGACCGCACCGACGGCAAGGTCGAGCTCGCGCCCGCGGCCTGACGCGCGGCGGCGACGAGTCCTCCCAGGAGCGCCGCCGCGAACAGTAGGCCGACCGCTGAGGCGCTCACCCGCGAGACCGAGGCCGCGGCGAAAGCCACCGGGCAGAGCACGACGCCCACCGCGCCGACGAGCGAGCGAGCCGACGCCCCCCAGCCGAGCGCGGCGGTGTCCTCGCCGGCGCGCACGACCTCGGCGTCCGTCTCACCCTCGAACGTCGTCATCGCGATTCCGGAGAGCAGCTGAGCGGCGAGCAGGCCGATCGGGCTCCACGGTGCTGCGATCCAGCCCACGGCGATCCCCGCGCCGAGCAGGGGCCAGAGCACGAGCGGGTGCGGACGCCGGGCTCGAGCCGCGCCACCGCCACGGGTGCCAGCAGGGGCCCCGAGCGTGAACGCCGCGGCTGCCGGCGCAACCCAGACGCGTCCGTGCAGCTCGGCGGCGAGCGCCACCGCGAGCAGCGCAGGGCCGGCGGCGAACCCGGTGACGATGAGGCTGCCGGCCAGAGCGGGCGCGTGGCGCTCGACGGCGGCGACCGGCTCCTCCACGTTCCGGGGGCGGGCGCCCATCCACCGCGCCGCGGGCCGCCAGGAAGGTCGGCGCCAGCGAGAGCGAGTAGACCGCGACCACAGCGACCAGCACGCCGCCGGACACAGTGCCCTCCGCGGCCGACGGGCAACACGGCGCCGACGGCTGCCCCGGCCGCCTCGACGGCCGCGATCGTCGCTGCGTAGGAGGTCAGCGCGCGGGCACGCCGGTTCGGTGCCGCGGCGGCCACCTCGGCGCGCATGGCGGCGAAGCCGCCCACGCGAGCATGCTCGTGGCCGCGACGGCCACGGCGACAAGCCCCAGCGACCGCCGGTGACGAGCAGCCCGAAGCTCGCGGCGCGCAGCACTGCCTCGCCCACCGCGGTCGCCTGGAGGAGCCGCCGGCCGTCGAGTCGCTCGGCCAGCCAGGAGGTGGCCGGCGCCGAGAGCCCGACCCCGGCGAGCATGGCCCCGTTGAGCAGACCCGCGGCGGCCAGTCCGTCGGTCGTGACGAGGTAGAGCGTGAAAACCGTCCAGCCGACGGCCAGGCCGAACGAGTCGACCAGGCCGGCGCCGACGAGCGTGGCGAGGCGCCGCTCCTGCACGCGATCCTCGCTAGCACGCGCCGACGTAGAGCTGCGTCGGCGGCGGGAAGCCGTTGAAGCTCGAGGCGTAGCTGACCGTATACGCGCCGGTGAGCCGATGTAGAGCTCGTCTCCGACCGCCAGCGTCGAACGCAGGGAGGCGCCGACGAAGAGCGTGTCGTTCGAGTCACAGGTCGGACCCGTGACCGTGAAGACGTCCTGGGGCGCGCCTGAATGGTCGCGCCGCGAGCTCCACAGCGGGTACACCCACTGGTGCCGCGTCTGCTGCGTCTCGATGAGCCCGTTGTAGGCGCCGACGTTGAGGTAGATCCAGCTGTCGCCGGCGCGCACCTCGCGGCCGACGATTCCGGACACGAGCACGGCGCTCTCCGCGAGGTAGCGGCCGGGCGGCGGCGAGCTGCGGCGGGATGCGAGGTCGCGCACCGCGTTACGAGCGCCCTTCGCACGCCGTTCCGCGTCGACAATCAGGAGATCCATGTCCAGGGCAGCGTCGGCGTGGCCATCGCGAGCAGTGACGTTGCGCGGCGCGGACAAGCTGTTGCGCAACGCCGACCTCGCCATGTACCGGGCGAAGTCCGCGGGCGGCGGCGGCTTCGGGAGCTACGACCCGAAGATGCACGTCGACCTCGTCGAGCGCGTTCAGATCGAGGCCGACCTGCGGCGCGCGATCGAGGCGGGCGAGCTCGTGCTGCACTACCAGCCGGTCGTTTCGCTCGGCACGGGGCGGATCACCGGCGCCGAGGCGCTCGTCCGCTGGCAGCATGCGACACGCGGTCTCGTGCCCCCGACGCAGTTCATCCCGCTCGCCGAGAGCAGCGGCCTGATCGTCTCGCTCGGCCGCTGGATCCTCGAGGAGGCCTGTCGCGAGGCGGCCACGTGGCAGTGCGGCGGGAAGCGGCTGTCCGTTTCACGGCTCGCTCGCGCCGGAGCGAGGCGCTCCCGGGCGGCGCAGTCGCGGCGGCCTAGGCCGCGATCCTACAATCGGTCGCATGGCCAGGCGAACGGGCGAGAAGCTCGTGGCCGAGAACCGCCGCGCGCGCCACGAGTACCACCTGCTCGAGCGCGTCGAGACGGGTCTCGTGCTGACGGGCACCGAGGTAAAGTCCCTCCGCGAGGGGGGCGGCAGCCTGCAGCAGGCCTACGCGGAGGTGCGCGAAGGGGAGCTCTGGCTCGTGGGCGCGCGCATCGCCCCGTACGAGCAGGCACCTGGCGGGCACGACCCGGACCGCCCGCGCAAGCTGCTCGCGCACCGGCGTGAGATCGACTCGCTCTACGGGAAGGTGTCCGAGCGCGGGCTCACCCTCGTGCCGACGCGCCTGTACTTCCGCGACGGGCGGGTCAAAGTCGAGCTCGCCGTGGCTCGGGGCAAGGAGGTGCGCGACAAGCGGCGTGACCTCGCCGACCGCGACGCGCGCCGCCAGATGGAACGGGCGCTGAAGAGCAGGCGGTAGGCCCCTAGGGCAGGGGGGGCGTCGCCAGCGAGGCGACGCCTAGCTGCTCGAGCAGCTCCTCGCTCTCGCGCCGCGCCGCCTCTGGGTCGTCCATGCACTTCGTGTCGGCGAGCGCGCGCAAGGTCAGCGCGACCTCGTACTGTGCGCCGAGCTCGCGTCCGACGGCGAGACTCGCATCGAAGCGCGCGCACGCTGCGTCCAGCGGCTGCCGCGACTGAACGACTGCGTAGCCCGCGAGCCGTTCCAGCCCCGCGAGGAGCGGCGTGGCGCCGAGCGGTCGCACGTCGTCCAGGGTCGCGCCCGCGACCTCGAGCGCCTCGGCGTAACGTCCTTCGAGCACCAGGCACTCGAGTCGACGTGCGTCGTTCTCGTGGACGAAGCTCGTCGCGCCGATCTCACGGAATGCGCTGGCGGCTTGGTCGAGCAGCCCATGAGCATCGTCGAATCGTCGCGAACGCGCAGCTACGCGTCCGAGGTTCGAGGTCGCGAGGGCGACGCCGATCGGGTAACTCGCAGCTCGCCAGACGCGCAGCGCGTCCTCGAGCAGCCTGCGCGCCTCCTCGAGGTGCCCCTGATCCGAGACGATCTCCGCCTCGTTGTTCGTCGAACGTGCGGTGTTGACGACGTCGCCCGCCCGCTCGCTCAGCTCGCCGCTCCGGCGGTACTCGGTCACGGCGTCCGTCCACTTGCCGGCGTAGTACAAGGCCACGCCGGCGTTGTTGGCGAGGCTCGACTGACCGACGAGATCGCCGGCCGCCTCGGGCGCCCTGGCGCCGACCAGCTCGCTCGTCACCGGGTACGACTTCCTGACGGACGGCGCGCAGTCGATCAACGTGCCCTTCCAGGCGGGGTTCGGCACGCAGGCGCGGACGCTGATCTCCGAGACGTGGGATCGCGGCCAGCTGCTGGGGGCGCTGTTCCCCACCACCGGCGCGCCGAAGCTGAACTCACTCAACGCGCACTTCGACCACCAGCGACTCCTGCCCGCCGCCGAGAACGCCGCCCAGCGCGAGGTGAACCTCGTCACCGTTGCCGATATCCCGGCCAATGCGATGGCTGGGCGGCTTGGGTTCTCGATCGGCTGTCATTCCGGCCTCGCCGTCTCCGACGCGATCTTCGGCGCGGCGAACCTGCTCTCGAGCGACTGGGCCCAGGCGATGCTCGGCACGGGCGCGGTCGGCTGGATCGGGAACACGGGATATGGCCTCGGCGACACGGTCGAAGTCGCATACTCGGAGCGGCTGCATGCGCTCCTCTCGCGCAAGCTCGATGGCTCGCTGACGCTCGGCCAGGCGATCGCCCAGGCAAAGCAGGACTACATCGCGACGCTTGCCACCATCGGCCCGTACGACGTGAAGGTGGTCGAGCAGACCACGCTCTACGGCCTGCCGATGCTCCGGCTCGGGGCAGGCATCCCCCCGACACCGCCTCCGCCGCTGCCGACACACACCGACCCGGCGACCGGGCTCCAGGCGGCGTCGTTCTCCGCCACGCCGACCTTCACACGCGTGAGTAGTCCGTACGGCGCGTTCGATCGGGCCGACAACGGCACACAGGCCTCGGCGCGCCGGCCGCTTCTGCCGCTTCACTCGTTCGATATCAGGCAGCCGGGGAGCGCGGTTGCGCACGGCGTGCTCCTGCGGAGCGTCGACACTCCCGCCACGCCGCCGTGGAAGGAGACGAACTTCAACATCGCCTTCAGCAGCGTCCAGAGCGATGACTCGACGGACTCGCTGGAGCTTGTCGGCCAGACCGCGTCGCCGAGCAGGAGGCAGAGCATCGCCACGTTCACCGGCCCGTCCGGCGAGCTGCGGCAGCGTGCCAACCTGATCGTAGGGACGTTCCGCAGCGACAGCGTCATCGACTCGCTCGGGATCGGCGACTATCAGCGAGACCGCCAGGTGACGGGCGACGTCTTCTACTCGACCTCGTCCGACTGGCGACCGCCCGAGCTTCGTGAGCTGGAGACCATCACGGTCGGGACCGGCGTGGGCTTCTCCACCGAGGTCACCGACCGCGACCAGAGTGGCGGTCCAGGCAGTGTGAAGATCGTGCTCGTGCTCTACCGCGACTGCGCGGGCGTGACGCGGACGGCGTACCTGCAGCCCTCTGGCGGCTCCCGCTACTCCGGTGGCGGGCCCGTCGCGGCGGGTTGCACAGAGGTGGAATACGACCTCGAGGCCGTGGATGCGGCCGGCAACGTCGCCGTGTCGCGGAAGAAGGTGCTGGTGCAGCCGGTGATCGTGCCGCCGGATGTCGTGCCGCCGAACGCCGCTCCGATCACGTCGGCGGAAAGCGGCACGGTGCACGCGAGCGGCTGGTACCGCAGCGGCGTGACGGTGACGCTGACTTCGACCGACCCGATCGTGTACAGCCTCGACAACCAGGCGTTCCAACCGTACAGCGGCCCGTTTGCCGTGACCGGAGACGGCATCCATTCGGTTGATGCACAGACGACCGATGGTGCGCAACACTCGCTCGCTTTCGGCATCGACACCACGGCGCCCGCGATCGTCATCAACACGCCGACGAACGGCGCCGTGTACGCCCTCGGCCAGCAGGTGCGAGCGGACTACGCGTGCACCGATGCCGGTTCCGGGACGACGTCCTGCACGGGCACGGTCGCGAACGGCGCCTTCATCAACACGAGCTCGCTGGGGAACAAGACGTTCACCGTGAACGCAACGAGCGACGTCGTCGGCAACACTGCCTCGGCGAATCCGGTCAGCTACTCGGTCGCCTACCGCAAGGTGCTGTTTGCCTCGACGCGTGACGGCAACTCCGAAATCTACTCGATGACACTTCCGCCATCTGGAGTCGGCACGAACGTCACGCGGCTCACGACGCACAACGCAATCGATGCGGCTCCGGAGTGGTCTCCCGACGGCCGCCGGATCATCTTCACGAGCACGCGCACAGGGAACGGCGACATCTACGCGATGAATCCTGATGGCACCGGCGTCGTCCAGCTCACCACCGGTACGGCGATCGAGGCGCTCGGGGCGTATTCGCCGGACGGCTCGAAGATCGTGTTCACCAGCACGAAGGCCGGGAACGTCGAGATCTATGTCATGAACGCCGACGGCACCGGCCAGGCTCGGCTCACGACGCACTCGGCGGTCGACGCCGACCCGGTCTTCTCCCCGAGTGGGACGCAGATCGCCTGGTCGAGCAACCGCGTGTCCTCGTCGAACTACGATATCTACACGGCCACGATCAGCCCGACCAACGTTCTCGGAACGGCGACCAAACTGACGACTGCAACCGCGTTCGACGGAGAGCCGGCGTGGTCGTCGGCGAACCGGATCGCGTTCACGAGCACGCGCGACGGCAACGCTGAGATCTACACGATGCCAGAGGCAGGCGGCCCGCAGACCCGGCGCACGAACAACAGCGGTACGGACACCACGTCCGCGTGGTCGGCCGACGAAACGCAGCTCGTCTTCTCGAGCAACCGCTCGGGCTCGGCTGGCTACGACGTCTACTCGATGACCGTCCCCGCTTCCGGCCTCGGCACGAGCGTCACGCGGCGAACGATGAACGCGGCCTGGGACGGCACACCCTCCTGGTAGGGAGGTATCCGCGCCGGTGCGGGCTTTGCCCGTGGCGGCGCTGAGGCTGTCCGTTAGCGACGAATCCGCTGGAAATCGTGATGGTTCGGCGGAGCGGAAGTCGGACTTCCAGGGGGGAGCGGCTACACTTAGCCGCGACATACGGGGGCGACCTGGTTTCGACGTGGTCGGTTCTCCGGCTGAGCTGCAAGCCGAGGTCCCCGGTCGGCCTCGTAAAACAACCGGGAAACAACGCAAGTGCGAATGAAGACAACGCACTCGCTCTCGCTGCTTAACCAGTAGCTGAGCGCGTCACTCCGGACTCGGCCCGTGGTTCGGGTAGTGGCGTCAGAAAACGGGCTCGGCACCGAAGGAGAGCCAATCGCCGGAGGTGCGACACCGCAGGATGGCTAGTTCGACGGTGGGGCGGCTGCCACCAGCCGTCGAGCGAAATTCAAGGCAGCCTACGCTTGTAGAGGTTCGGTACGGTGCGACCGCGGACGCGGGTTCGATTCCCGCCGCCTCCATAGCCACCGGAAGTCCCACGAATCCGGCGGTGCCAATCTGCCGAGAGCCGAAGCATGCCGACCCCCGCACTAACCGGCATCGGCGGCGAACGGTGCCCCGATCGCTCCTACGATGTCCTGACATCGGGTTCGGCGAGCGCGCGTCTGTGCGTCTTTGGCGAGCTGCCTGTCGTCCAGGCTCGGGGGTATCCTGGACTGGATGGGCGACGATCGTGCTCGCGGCGCTGGGGCTAACCACGATCCCGTCGAGATCGACCAGACCGGCGAGGATCGGGACCGGACCGCGGAGGACCGGGACGAGACAGCCGCAGCTCACGACCAGGCATCCGAGGCTCGCGACCAGAGAGCGGAAGCTCGGGACGACCGTGCCGAGGCCCGTGAGCTAGCCGCCGAGGGAGTTGACACAGGAGCAGCTGCCGATCGTGCGGGTGCCTTGCGTGACCGTCGGGGAGGGGCCAGCGACCGGACCCAAGCGGCAGACGATCGTGAAGCCGCATCGGCAGACCGCCTCCTATCGGCACGGGAGCGAGCGGTCTCTTCCATCGATGAGCTCACCGGTGCGCACCGCAGGGATTCGGGGCTCGTGGAGTTAAAGCGCGAGATAGCTAGGGCGAAGCGAACGAAGCAGCCGCTCGCGCTCGCCTTCGTCGATGTCGTAGGCCTTAAGGGGACGAACGACTCACTCGGCCACGCCGCCGGAGATCAGCTCCTGCGCGCGACAGCCGACTCAATCCGGGCTCATCTTCGCTCCTATGACCTGATCGTTCGCTTCGGCGGCGACGAGTTTCTATGCGCGCTACTCGACGTGACCATGGCAGAGGCGGCCAAGCGGTTCTCCCTGGTGAACGCGGACCTGGCAGCAACCCACCAGGCATCCGTTACGGTTGGGCTCACGGAGCTCGCAGCAGACGATGCTCTCGAAGACCTCATCGCGCGTGCAGACGAGGCTATGTACAGAGAACGCCGGCAGCCGCAATCCGCTGGCGCTCGACCTCCCATGCGGCCCTAGACAACGAAGCCCGCTGATTTCGCAGCTACGAGGGACGTTGCCCCGACGCAGAAGCGTGACTCGCGCGGCGCGGCCCTGCGAGCCGAAGCCGCACGCATTGCCCAGCCGGACGCCCGGTGGGGCCTGGGTTATTGTGTCTCATCGCGACGGAAACCCCAGCCGAGGCCGACGCCCGCGAAGAACGTCTCGCACAGAACGAGGTGCTCTTCCGGACCGTGAACGAGGCGATTGAGCAGCAGGCGATCAAGTTCGGCGGTCCGGACGATTACGAGTTCATCTGCGAGTGCTCGTCGCCAGGGTGTGTCGAGCGGCTCCACCTCACGCTGAGCGAGTACGAGCACGTGCGGAGCGAAGGCACGAGGTTCTTCGTCGCTCCTGGCCACCAGAATGTCGAGGTCGAACTGGTCGTCGAAACCAATCCGACGTTCTTGATCGTCGAAAAGGACGGCGCGGCCGGGATTGTCGCCGCCTTCGAGGACCCGCGAGATGGCGATCCGCCGTAGCCACTCGCGTCTTTAGGCGCCTGCTCGGTCAACCCCGACTCCAAGCACATTCCCGCAAGCCCGCAGCCCGACGGGCCGTTCGCTTGATGCTGCGCGCACGCGATAATCTTGCGCGGCCCCGTTCCCGCCGTCGCCACTGTTCGCGCGAAGTCAGCTCGCGCACGGCGAGCGAACCATGTACGACTCCGCGGCGACGTCATCCCGAGAGCAGCGGGCGCTTCTCTGCCACAAGCCGCTCGAGCAGCCTCACGGCATGAGCCGGTTCCGGCAGTGTTGCGATTTCATCCCGGATGCGTTCGGCGGCCCGCCGATAGGTTGGGTCGCCTAGCACGGTCGATACCGCCGCGCGGACGGTTTCCGGCGTGGCCTCTACCGCATCGAGCACTCGCGCAACACCGAGCTCTGCGCACCGGGCTGCATTGTGCGGTTGATCGGCGCCCATCGGGATCAGCACCAACGGCAGGCCGTGCGCCAGCGCACCGATGACGCTGCCCGATCCGCCGTGCGAGACGACCAGATCGCAACGAGGCAGGACGACGGACTGGGGGACATAGCGCTCGATGTGGATGCTGGCGGGTTGCGGACCGAGCTCGACAGGATCGATGTGGTGCCCCACCGTGACGACGAGGTTGATGGGCAGTTCGCGCAGTCCCGCGAGCACGCGCACCAAGAGATCGCCGGACTCCATGTTGAACACGGTGCCGAGGGTGAAGTAGACGGTCGGTGCGCCGTGCAGGGCCACGGACCACGGCGGCACCAGGTTGTTCGCTGCGGAAGCCGCTGTGATCCCACGGAATGCGTGTGCCGTGGGAGGCGGCGGAAACGCGGGGTCGCGATAGCTCGGCGGGAACGGTGACAGTACGAGGAAGCGGCTGAGCATCGCGAGCTCCGGGTCGGGTGGCAGACCCTGCTCGGTGCGTAGCTCGTTCAGCGGCTCGGAGACCAGCTCGGCGCGCACGAAGGAGCCCGCGGCGATGACGAGCACGGTCGCGGAGGGAAGTCCGAGACGCTCCGCTGCGATCACACTGCCGAAGTCCGTCTCGTCGCACACGACGACGTCGGGCTGCCACTCGGCGCACACCGCGGCTATGCGCGTGGCTCGTTCGCGCGCTGCGTGCCCGGCGAATCGTTCGCGGAAGTCGCGCTCCTCCCGTTCGTTGTCGAGTTGTCGCAACGGCGACCTCTTCGGCGTGCCGCCTCGCCCCGCCCCAGCGGCGAAGACGGTGAAGCCCGCGGCCTCGACGGTCGTGGCCATCGAAGCGCCCGCAGCAAAAGCAACGGCATGGCCCGCGTCCTGGGCAGCGCGCGCGATCGGCACGAGCGGCTCGAAGTGGCCGCTACCGCCGACGAAGGTGAACAGGATGCGAATCCGCGACGTCCCTTTCGCGCCTGGGGCTGTCACCATGAGGCGATCACGCTCGACGCCTCCGCCTCAGCGCGGGGGCCGCACGCCTCGGACGCGAGAGCGTTCCTCAGCCGGCGATGATCTCGACGATCGTTGCCTTCCAGGGGCCGCGCGGTGCCTTGACCTCGACCTGCTCGCCTGCTCGCTTCCCCAACACCGCCGCGCCGAGCGGCGACTGCGGCGAGGCCGTTCCGGGACCGCCGAGCGGCGAGATCTCCACCTCGATGCGTGCCCCCTCCTCGTTCTCCACCACCACCCGCGTGCCGACTGCGACCACGCCGTCCTTGCCGCCCTCGACCACCTGCGCGTCGTCGAGCCGCGCCCGCAGCGTGCGGATCCGCGCCTCGAGCAAGCCCTGCTCGTTCTTCGCCGAGTGGTACTCGAAGTTCTCCGACAGGTCGCCGTAGTCGCGCGCCACGCTGATCGCTTCCACGATCGCGGCCCGTTTCGGGCCCTCCAGCTCCGCCACCTCCGCCGCCAGCCGCTCGTACTGCTCGCGCGTCATGTCCTCGCCCATCAGACGGCCGCCAGCCCTCGTGCGCGCCGGCTCGCCGCCGTCTGCCGCCGCTGCCCCGACAGCTCCACCTTGCGCGGGCGCACGCTCAGCGGCGTCACCTCGACGCACTCGTCCTCGCGCACGAACTCGAGCGCCTGGTCGAGCGGCAGCGCCCGCGGCGGGATCAGCCGCACGAGCTCGTCCGCCGTGGAGGAGCGCATGTTCGTCAGCTTCTTCTCCTTGGTGGCGTTCACGTCGAGATCGTCCGAGCGCGCGTTCTCGCCGACGATCATGCCCTCGTAGACGTCCGTGCCCGGGCCGACGAAGAGCGTGCCGCGCTCCTGGAGGCTGAGCAGCGCGAACGCGGTCGTCATGCCCGTCCGGTCGGCCACCAGCGCACCCGTCGGCCGCGTGCGCAGCTCGCCGTGCCACGGCTCGAAGCCCTTGAAGACGTGGTGGAGGATGCCCGTGCCCCGCGTCTCGGTGAGGAACTCCGTGCGGAAGCCGATCAGCCCGCGCGCCGGCACGACCACCTCCATGCGCACCCAGCCCGTGCCGTGGTTGACGAGCGCCTCGGTGCGCCCTCGACGGAGGGCGAAGAGCTGGGTGACGATGCCGATGTACTCCTCGGGCACGTCCACCGACACGCGCTCCACGGGCTCGTGCACCGCGCCGCTGACGATGCGGGTCACGACGCGCGGCTTCCCGACGGTCAGCTCGAAGCCTTCCCGGCGCATCTGCTCGACGAGCACCTCGAGCTGCAGCTCGCCGCGGCCCTGCACCTCCCATGTGTCCGGCCGGTCGGTGGGCAGGACGCGCAGCGATACGTTGCCGACCAGCTCCTGCCGCAGCCGCGCCTCGATCAGGCTCGCTGTGACCTTGTTGCCCTCCCGGCCCGAGAGCGGAGAGGTGTTCAGGCCGACCGTCATCGAGAGCGAGGGCTCGTCAATCGTGATGGCCGGAAGCGGGCGCGGATCGTCGGGATCCGCGAGCGTCTCGCCGATGCGCACCTCCGCCAGGCCGGCGACGGCGATGATCTCGCCTGGCCCTGCCTCGTCAGCCTCGACGCGGTCGAGTGCCTCGGACACGTACAGCTCGGTGATTTTCGCCCGCTCGATCTCGCCGCCCGCGCGGCACCACGCGACCTGCTGGCCGCGGTGGATCGTGCCGTGGTGCACGCGACAGAGCGCGAGTCGGCCGACGTAGGGCGAGGCGTCCAGGTTCGTTACGAGCGCCTGCAGCGGGCGCCCCTCCTCGTACGCAGGCGCGGGGATGCGCTCCAGGATCAGGTCGAGCAGCGGCCGTAGGTCAGCCGCGCCTTCGAGCTCCGGTTCCGTCGACGCCAGGCCGGCGCGCGCGTTGCAGTATACGATCGGGAACTCGATCTGACCCTCGTCTGCGTCGAGGTCGAGGAAGAGGCCGTAGACCTCGTCCACCACCTCGGCCGTGCGCGCGTCGGGCCGATCGACCTTGTTGACGACCAGGATGACCGGCAGCCGGGCCTCGAGCGCCTTGCGCAGCACGAAGCGGGTCTGCGGCAGCGGCCCCTCGCTCGCGTCCACGAGCAGCAGCACGCCGTCCACCATGGTCAGCCCACGCTCGACCTCGCCGCCGAAGTCGGCATGGCCCGGCGTGTCGATGATGTTGATCTTCGTGCCGCCGTAGCGGACGGCCGTGTTCTTGGCCAGGATCGTGATGCCCTTCTCGCGCTCGAGGTCACCGGTGTCGAGCATGCGGTCGGCCACGTCCTGGTTCAACCGGAAGGCGCCGGACTGGACGAGCAGCGCGTCCACGAGCGTCGTCTTGCCGTGGTCGACGTGCGCCACGATGGCGACATTGCGGATGTCGGAACGGAGCGGCACCGGTCGAGGGTAGCGGCGGCTGGCCCGCGGGCCGCGAACGCAGTACGCTCGTGACGTGCGCGCCCGTCTCGTCCTCCTGGCTGCCCTCGCCGTCCTCGGCGTCGCGGCGTGCGGGGGCTCGGACGACGACGGACCCTCCGCGGAACCGACGGCGACTACGACGACGACCGCGACGACGAATGGGATCGACACGCTCGCCGGAGCCGCGACGACGCCGCAGACGGGCGAACCCGGAGGAGAGGGGACAGCGCTGCTGGAGCGCGTGTCGATCGGCCGCCACGAGGGCTTCGACCGCGTGGTGTTCCGGTTCCGCGACCACGTGCCCGGCTATCGCGTCCAGTACGTCGAGCCGCCGCTCAAGGAGGACGGCTCCGGGGCGCCCGTGGAGATCGAGGGCGGGAGCCCGCTGCTCGTGCGGCTCGAGCCCGCGTCGGGCTTCGACCTCGAGACGGGTGAGGGCGAGCTCGTCTACGACGGGCCGCGCCGCATCGACGGCGCCGACGCGGGCGCCTCGGTCGTACGCGAGGTCGTCCGTACGGGCGACTTCGAGGCGGTGCTGAGCTGGGCCGTCGGGCTCGATCAGCCGGTCGACTTCCGCGTGCTGACGACGCTCGACGATCCTCCTCGTCTCGTCGTAGACCTGCGTAACCACTGACACCGGGCTACCCTCGGGGGGAGATGGGCGCGAAGCGCAGGCTGACGAGCGAGGGCGCGCGGAAGCGCGGCGAGCGTGAGCGGGGCGCCGGCCTCGACCCCTGCGACGAGGCGGGCCGCTGGCTGCAGGAGCACGATTCGCCGCCGGCGCCAGCGCCGCCCAAAGCCGCCTTCAAGTCCAGGACGCTCCACCGCTGGCGGCAGCGGCAGGCGCGCGGCGGACGCTAGCGCCGCTCCGCGTCCTGCTCGTCCTCGAGCGGCCTGACCTTCTCCTCCAGCTCGTCCGCCTGCTCGTGGCGCGTGGTGGCGACGACGCGCTGCCGTTCGGCCCGGTCGATCTCTTCAGCCGCCGTGCCGGCCGCCTCCTGCCGCGCGTCACGCGCCTTCTCGAGCTCCAGCTCGGCGTGGCGCTCGCGCTCGACTGCTTCGCGAGCCTGCTCGCGCGCGGCCTGCTCGCGCTCCCGGGCTTCCTGCTCGTGCCGCCGAGCCTCCTCGCGGTGCTCGACCGCTTCCTCACGCAGCTTCGCGGTGTGTTTCGATCGCCGCGCCAGCGCGGCCCGCGCGGCCAGCGCGGCCATGATCACTACGGCGACGACGATGACGACGATGAGCCAAGTGTCCACGTGATCCTCCTTCGTGTCCGTTCGCTCTAGCCTCCCCGGCCGCGGAAGCAGGCAAACGGGCGCGGGAACGAGTCCGTCCGCGGGCTACGCTTGGTCTGTGGACACGCTCAGCCGCCGTCGACTCGCCATTGTGGGCTCGCTGACGCTGCTGAGCGGGCTCGCCGTGGCCATGGTGGTGGCTCGTATCGCATACACCGGCTCGACGATGTACGCCAACCTGCTGTGGAACCTCGTGCTCGCCTGGGTTCCGTTTGCGATCGCGCTCGCCGTTTACGACGCCGCCCGACGTGGCGCGCGCCCGGCAATACTGGTGTCGAGCGGCGTGGCGTGGCTGCTCTTCTTCCCGAACGCACCCTACCTCGTCACCGATTTCCAGCTTCTGCGCGACGCTTCTGTCGCGCCGGTCTGGTACGACGTCGCACTCCTTTCCGCGGCCGCTTGGGCCGGGCTGACGCTCGGCTTCACGTCTCTCTATCTCATGCAGTCGATAGCCAGGCGCGTCGTGGGCCCGATCGGGGTGTGGCTTGGGGTGTTCGGGGTCCTCGGGCTCACCTCGTTCGGCATCTACCTGGGTCGGGTCGAGCGCTGGAATTCCTGGGACATCGTCTCGCGGCCTCGCCCGCTGCTCGGGAGCGTCGCCGACAGGCTGGTCGATCCCGACCCGCGCACGGCCGGTATGACGGCTGTCTTCACCGCGTTCCTCGGACTCGCGTACTGCGTCTTCTACAGCTTCGCGCGTTTGGGGCTGACCGACCGGCCGTCGAGCTGACCCGGCGCTCCATGTCCCGCGTCCCTGGCTGGCACTCGACATCAGGGCCGCGCTAGAACTACCACCACCGGGTGGGGTTTCGTCCGAGGCCGATCGTGGGAAGGATGTCGGTTACCCGAGCGATCAGGAGGAAGCAGTCATGCGGCGAGTCTTTCGTACGGCCCTGTTTCTGGCCACGATGGCGATCGTGGCCGGCGTAGCGGCGATTCCCCTTGCCTTTGCGGACGAGGACGATAAAACCGACGAGCTGCGCAAGGGGCCGACGCTGTGCAACACCGGCGGGCTCCCGGTGGGCGTGCCTTTCTCAGGCGTCGGGCTGCCCTTCTCCCTCCCGCGAGCGGCGAAGAACATCGACTGGGTCGCCAACCGCTGCGGTCCTGTCGGAACGGACGTCGAGTTCCAGACGCGCTGGCACGACCACGGCGGAGGCGTCAGTCACCGTCACGACTACGCGTTCGTCGGCACGATGGGCTTCGGCTTCCAGATTTTCGATATCACCATCCCGAACAACCCGGTGTCGGCGGGCGGGTACGTCGACTCGGGCTGGCAGAACGACATCCAGCTGCGTGGCAACATCGCGGCCTCGACATTCGACGGCGTCTCCGGCGAGGACTCGACCGCCTCGACGTGCCTCAAGGATCCGGCCAACAGAGCGCCCGGCTACGCGGCCAACGCAGGGCAGGGGGTCGACCTCTTCTACACGAACTGGAGCCTCTCCACGGCGAAGTACACGCCGCGGCTCCTGGATTGCGCGCCGAACCCGCCCGGGGGCGCGCACAACTCGACGCTGCATCCGAGCGGCCGCTGGATCGCCATCTCGAATCCGTCCTCGGACTGGGCCGTCGACATCGTCGACCTGCGGGGCATCTGGAGCGGCAATCCCGTTCACCGCTTTCGCCTGATCGACGCGACTCGCGCCGACACGAGCGTGACGAACTCGCCGCCAGTGGCACCGGCGGGCGATCCCGCCGAGCGCTGCAACCCGACGACCGACCCGCCTGGCCCGGCTACGAGCGAGAGTGGGACCTTCAAGTGTCTGATCATGATGCGGCCGCCGCCAGGCTCGCTCGGCAGCGACCCGGCGACGGTGCCCTCGCCGCCGAACCCGGGCGGCAGCGGCTGTGCGAACAAGGCGCCGACGACCGCGTGCAATCTCTGGCGCCCGCACGACGTCCACTTCTCCGCCGACGGCAACACGATGTACGTGGCGGCGCTGAACTCGACGTTCATCGTGGACGTGTCGCCGATCAACCAGTACATGAACAATCAGCGCTCGTTCGCGAGCGTCACGACGGCCCCGACGATCTCGATCATCCCGAACGGTGAGACCGCCGTGCAGCTGTCGCACCAGGCCGACGTGAGCGTCGACGGCAAGATGCTGGCGATCTGGGACGAGAAGGGCGGCGGCACCTCGAACCTCTCCTGCAACGAGGAGAAGGGCGGTCTGCGCGGTGGCATCCACTTCTACGCGCTCGCGACCATCGGGACCGTCAACGGCACGCCGTCGAACCCGAAGCTGCTCGGCTCGTACTTCAATCCAAACAGCTCGGATCTACCCGTGATCGACAACGTTCCCGGCCTCGGCGAGCTCAAGCGCGGCTGCACGACGCACATAGGCCGCCTCGGCGGGAACGGCTCGATGTCGCCCGGCTCGCCTCAGTTCGAGGGCATGTCGCGCCTCCCGAACTACCAGATGATGACAGCGTGGTACGGCGCGGGCACCTGGTGGATCGACTTCTCCGGCCCGGCAAGGGACAACGATGGCCAGGCGGAGTTCCGCTGCCCGTTGGTGAACCCGCCGCCGAGCTGCCGCAACACGACCTGGGGCAACACGCTCGGCTACAACGTTCAGCTCGGCGCCGACACCTGGTCCGCCAAGGAGTACCGCGGCCACATCTACACCGGTGACATTGTCCGCGGCTTCGACGTCTTCAAGTGCACCAACGGCTGTCCGCAGGTCTTCCGTGATCCGGTCGTCACGCTGACGAAGACCGGACCGGCGACAGCACGTCGCGGGGAGACGATCGAGTACACGCTTACGTACACGAATGCAGGCCCGTTTTCTGCCGGGAACTCAAAGGTCACGGACACTCTGCCGTGGACACTCGGGTTCGTGTCCGGCTCGCACGGCGCCACGTATAACTCGTCGACGCGCCAGGTGACCTGGAACCTCGGGACGGTGCCTGCGGGCATCGGAGGCACCTTGAAGCTGCGCGTAACCGTGTCGCGCTGGGCTCCGCTCAACTCGACGATCGTGAACAAGGCGACGTACACGGGTGTGCAGGTGGTCTCGCCGCCGACGGCCACCGCGGCGACCACGATCCTCCCGTAGCCCAAGCGAAAGCTGGTGGGGCGGGGCTCGCCGCAGTGGAGCCCCGCCCCGCCCGCTGCGCCCAGTGGGCGCGCGGTTCGCGCCGATCGGCGCGTGTGTCCCTCCCCCGAATCCCGCTAGAGCAGGATCCTTGAAGCCGTCTCCGGCGGGCAGCCGGATGCGATCAGCTTGCGTACCTGGCTGAGGTCGACGCGTGACTCTGCGAGCGTGGACGAAGCCGCCGGGTTGAAGCCGAGCCGGACGAACTGCTCGAACCGCCACGTCCGCACGGCCGTCTCCAGCTGCTCACGTCGCTGCTGCCCCTCGTCGTACCCCATGTCCCCGCAGTACCGCCTCTCCCCTTGACGGACGCGCCCCTCGTCGCGTCCGAGAACCAAGCATGCGACGGAACCGCCTGCGCGTGAATCCCTCACACGAGGGAAACGGTCCCGAAGGGGTGCAATGCCTAGATCGAGGGGCGGGGCAGGATGCCGAGCTCCTCGACGAGCGTGAAGAACGCCCTCGCGTACGCCGATCCGGAGGTGCGCTCGCGGACCGCGTCCCACTCGATCTGCTCGCGCAGCGACCGCGCGATCTCCAGGACGGGGTCGTAGTCGAGCTGGTGCTCGCCCAGCGAGTGTAGCTTTGTCACCAGCACGTCCTCGAGTGCCATCACCTGCATGCGGACGGCGTTGACCTCGAGCTCGTCGGCGCGCTCGAAGACCTCATCGTCGATGTCGACGCCGGTGGGCTGGAAGATCAGGTCGATCAGCACGTCGCCGTCGTAGGCCTTGAAGAGCCAGTTCTCAGGCGGCCGCTCCGCCTGCATGCCGGCCTCCTCGAGTGTGCGCAGCGCACGTTCGGCGTCCTCGGGCTCGACCATCAGGTCGAGGTCGTGGTCGGTGTCCGTGCCTCCCCGCGCCCAGACGGCGAGGCCGCCGCCAAGCATGAAGGGAACTCCCGCCTCCCGTAGGGCGCCTGCTGCCTTCTTCAGCGATTCCTTGATCTCGGAGAACGGGAGCTCGGCCTTGTCCGCCACGGCTCGTCCATGCCCGCGGGCAGTTCCAGCGAATCGTCGCGAGGCCGCGGGCAGAATGGGTCCCGTGTCCGTATCGCCTGGTCGAGCCACCGTCCGCGTCGCCGCCGCTGGTGACATCCACTGCGGCGTCGAGAACCGCGGCGAGGTGGAGCGTGCGTTCGCATCGATCGAGGGAGAAGCGGATCTCATCCTGCTCGCAGGCGACCTGACGACTCACGGCGGGCTGGACGAGGCGCGCGTGCTCGCTGACGTGTGCCGTGGCTTTCCACTGCCTGTCGTGGCCGTCCTCGGCAACCACGACTGCCACTCGGATCGGGCGGGGGAGATCGCCGAGGTGCTGACCGGCGCCGGCGTGACAGTTTTGGAGCGCAGCTCGGTCGTGCTCGCCGTCCGCGGCACGTCCGTGGGCGTCGCCGGGGCGAAGGGGTTCATCGGAGGCTTCGATTCGCCCTGGGCCAACTTTGGCGAGGCCGTCTTCCGCGAGGCGTACGCGGAGACGACGGCAGACGTCGAGGGGCTGAACGCAGCGCTCGAGAGCATCCACGGCGCGGAGGTGCGCATCGCGCTGCTCCACTACGCGCCGGTGGCGGAGACGCTGCGCGGCGAGCCGGAGCAGCTGTGGCTCGTGCTCGGAAGCGATCGGCTCGCCGTCCCGATCGCCGCGCACCGGCCGGACCTCGTCCTCCACGGGCACGCTCACCGCGGCAGCTTCGAAGGCAGCATCGACGGTGTGCCCGTCTACAACGTGGCCGTGCACGTAATGGGGCGGCCGTTCTGGGTGTTCGAGCTCGAAGCGCGAGACGGCGTCTCGCGGGTGGCGATTACCGAGACGGCGTAGTTCCCGCCGCAAGTCCGGCCCCGCTCCGCGGGCCCATGACGACTTGCGGCGGGGTGCCGGGAAGTCAGACGCGACTTCGCGCGGTGTGGCTGCGGCGAGACAAGCACGCCTCCGCCGTTGAAATGCAGGGCTTTCCCCGCAGGGGACTGTTCCCGTCACGGTCGCCTCGCGCTCCGTGGCTCTGAAGCGCGACACGAGGCTGGCGCAGGAGGGGTAAATCCCCATCCGGGACAGACCCTTGTGTCAGCTGCCGACGACCTGGACCGTCCAGCGCCGGTCGCGCTCGCGGTCCAGCTCGACGAAGAGCACGCGTTGCCACGTGCCGAGCGCCAGCTCGCCCTCGCGTACCGGCACGGACTCGCCGGCGGTGCCGAGCAGCATGGCCATACAGTGCGAATGGCCGTTGCCGTTGTCCATATCCTCGGGACAGATGTTCTCGGTGCGCCGGTCCCAGTCGTCGTGCGCGTAGTAGCGATCGGTCGGCACGAGAGCTTCGAGCAGGCGAGCGAAGTCCTCGAGGAAGCCGGTCTCGAACTCGTTCACGCGGACGCAGCAGGTGGTGTGAGGGGAGTACACGCAGGCGATGCCTTCGCGGATGGCGCTCTCGCGGACCGCCTGGTTCACCTCCTCGGTGATGTCGGTGACCGTCAGGCCACCTGTCGTCCGGAGGTGAGTCTCGCGCTGGAAGACCTTCATTCGCGAGCCCTAGCGGTGTCTCGGGACCCCGTGCACGCCGCGGCCGAGTCTAGCGAGGACCCACCGCGCCGACGCGCGTATCAGAAGCCGCAAGCGGCCTTAGCTGAGGACCACGCGAAAGACGACGACCCGGCTGAAGGTCGTGCCGTCGATCTGTGCTGCGTAGCAGCCGGAGGCGCGTACGCGTACGTACGAGGGTCGGCCCCGGCTCCCCTCGGGCTGACCATTCCACCCGACGGTCTCGCCCGGCTCGATCCGCAGCTCGGCAGCCGGTCGGAGTCCTCGGTCGAAGCGCAGCCATTGCCAGCCACCCAGGCGCCTGCCCCGGATCAGAACCCGTTCGCCGTACTCCTGATGGACGAACCAGAGGACCTTCTGACCGCCCCATGGACCGCGCGGCCACTCGGCTGCCCGGCGGACGGCGTGCACGACTCCCGTTCCGCCGACGACCGGGTACACGGGACCAGGGCCGAGCGCTGCGCCGATCCCGAACCCGTCAGGCGTGATCTCCGGCGCCACGCTGCTGACGGGGCAGGTGCGACCAGGGCCGAGGCGAGGAAGTTCGAGCGGCCGGCGAAGGTCGTCCCAATTCGGCGTGGGGGCGCTGGTCGAGGTCGCCGGCGCGGACCCCAGCGTCGCGGCGACCGCGACGGCAACGATTCCGCCCCCGAACTTCACACAGGAACTACACCACGGTCGCCCTACAAGTTCCAGGCGTGCTTGCGGTTCGAACCGGCGAGATCGTCTTCCGACAGCGGCGACTCGGTGCGGAGGTCGGCCCGCCTGGATTCGAACGTTCCTGCAAAGCGGCAGATTGTCGCGCTCAGGGTGGCACCGGGGTAGGCACCACGCGAGCGCGGCTGGTCACGTTTGACGTGACTTTGGCTTCCGGTAGGGCGTCCTGTCGGCGTGCGTTCAAGCACAAGAACTTCGCGTCGGACCGCTTCTGTGTAAACGTCCTCGCCACACACTCGTGCGTACAGCAGGCGTTATATCGTGTCCGCGGAGTTCATCTGAGGAGACACACGCGTATAACAGGCGCACCCCCGGACTACGTGCGGGATGGAGGAGGCAGAGATTGGCCGAGCATCAGAACATCGCCGAGTGGCACGGCAAGAATCTGGTGGACCGAGACGGCGAGAAGATAGGCAAGCTCGAAGACGTCTACGTAGACGTCGAGACCGACGAGCCGATGTTCGGCACCGTTAAGGAAGGCGTGTTCACACGCCACTTGACGTTTGTGCCGCTGCGCGGGATCACGATTGGCCCAGACAACCTTCAGGTGGCGGCCTCCAAGGAGCAAGTTCAGGAAGCCCCCAACATCGACATGCACGGCGACGAACTCTCCCAGACGGGAGAGGAAGCCCTCTATCACCACTACCAGCTCAACTACACCCCATTCGAGACGGAGAGCGGTCGCCGGCTCGCCCGCCGCTGATGCACGCACCGCATGCACGTCACCTTCGTCTGAGCACCTCCTCGTAATCGAGGTCACGCCCGTCGGAAAGCACGTGCGTGTACGTGTCCGCCGCCAGCGATAGTTTGCGCTGCCGCCGAACCGGCCGATCTCCGCCCACGAGCGCCCCTGACGGTGCAGCAGGCTGATCCGGCGGTGTCTCAGAGCAGCGGCAGCCGGTACGCCGACGGCAGCAGCCGGAGTACCGCTTCGACGTGCTCGCTCGTGGGCGGCTCGAGCTCGCTCATCGAACGTGTGGCCTCCCATCGTTCCGCAGCCTGCTGGAGAGCCTCGGTTCTTGCCTGGAGCTCCTGATCTTCGCCTCGATCTCGTCGAGAGTCACTGTCATCGGGGCTCAGCCCCCTTTCGGGCGACTCTGTCACAAATGACCCGCTTAGCCATGCGGTTTCCGCCGATCCATGTGACACGATTTGGGCCCGCCTGGATTCGAACCAGGGACCAACCGGTTATGAGCCGGCTGCTCTGACCGCTGAGCTACGGGCCCATCCAGCCGCGAGAGTAGCCGAGCGCCTCGCGGCTGACGGATTCGGCGGAGCCGGGTTCATCCCGGCGGAGCCACACCGCGGCCCGGCGCGTGTGATCTCGAAGGAATGCGATGAAGAAGGGCCTCCCCGGCTGGCAGGTTCCGGCTTGTCCAGTGGGAGCTACCGAGAGGAGGCCCGAGTTCAATGTTGCACGCTGGTTTGGATCTCAGCCGCAGGCGTCTCGACTTCCACCTGCTTGACCAGGCGGGAGTGAGCGTCGAGGTTGGCGCGGCAGCGCCCGATGCCGA
The DNA here is from genome assembly GCA_046262315.1 of Gaiellaceae bacterium. Lineage (GTDB taxonomy): Bacteria > Actinomycetota > Thermoleophilia > Gaiellales > Gaiellaceae > JACVRM01. Next base: position 118 of record JBHEMZ010000089.1, on the reverse strand, counting down.
CGGGCTGCGTGGTCTCGCCGACCGGGTCGCCCGTCACCGTCAGCCGGTGCAGGCGGCGATCGAGTCGATGAACGGCGCACGGTTCGTGCACGACCAGCTCGAGCTGCAGGGCTGGGAG
>JBHEMZ010000088.1:0-9378 GCA_046262315.1 Gaiellaceae bacterium | reverse complement strand
GTCAGCCGGCCCACACGACTTCCCACACACCCGCGCCGCCGGATTCGACGGGATGATGAAAAAGATCACATACGTCACCACCGTGACCGCCAAAAAGAGCACGATCGCCCACAGAAGCCGCCGTATCAGGTACCTCAGCATCCGCGCTCCCTCTCAAACGTCGCTGCCGGAGATGGGGAACATTACCGCGATTACACGAATCAAGCAGCCGGAAACGGGGAGGGCGCCGGCCGGAGCCGACGCCCTTTCCCGCGGAACTCGCTACGGACTGACTACTTGAGGCAGATCGCGACGAGGTTGCTCACGCCGTGCGCGGGCGCGAACCGGTAGCAACCCACGCGCTCGGACACGTAGATACGCGCGTTCGAGTTGATGAACGGCGCGATCGGTGCGGCGTCGCGCATGATCGCCCGATCCAGGTTCGCGTAGGCGACGTTGCGCTTGGAGCCTGCCGTCGACGCGGCCTTGAGGATCAGCTTGTTGAACTTCGGGCTGTTGAAGTACGAGATGTTCGCGTTGTGGGACTGCTGGATGTTGCCGCCCCACAGCAGCGTGTTGAAGAACGTGACGGCGTCGGCGTAGTCCGCGCCCCAGCCCTCGAACGTCATGTCGAAGGGCTCGCCGCGGTTGCCTGCCTTCTCGTTCTGAACCACGCGGTCGAACGTCTTGATCTCGACATCGAGACCGATCTGCTTCAGGTTGCCCTGAACCACCTGGGCGATCTGCGGGCCCGGCGCGGTATTGAACGTGTAGAACACGACATTGCCGTCACGCTTCTTGCCCTCGGCCAGCGTATTGGCCTTGGTGAAGTTGGAGCCGCGGATCGGATAGATGTCCCAGTTGCGGAAGCCCGGCATCGTGTAGGGGATGACCTGATCGGTACGAGCGCCTGCCAGGTAGCCGAACTGGCGCACGAGCGACGGGCGGTCGACGGCGTAGTTGACGGCCTTCGCGAGGCCGACGTTGCCGGCGCCGCTCGGGCCGAACATCGGCCGCTCGTGGTTCATCGCCAGGTACCAGAAGACCATCTGCTTGCGCAGGAAGAAGCGGCCCTTGTTGATGCCGTACTTCTGGGCGACCTCGGCCACGTCAGCCGGCGGGATGCCACCCAGGTCCGTCTCGTTGCGATCGAGGCGGAGCTTCGTGGCGGCCGTCGAGAGGCCGAAGGTGTACTCCATGCGGTCGACGTTCGCCGGCCGCAGCTTGGCAATGGCGCCCTTCCAGTTCGGGTTCCGCTCGATGACTGCCGAGCGACGCGGGATCCACTCCTTCACGTAGTACGGGCCACCACCGCTGAACGGAGCGCCAACGCCCTCCGGGTTCCGCGAGATGCCCTTGGGCACCGGGCAGAAGAAGGACATCGTCAGGCGGTTCGTCATGTCCGGCACCGGCTTGACGAGATCGATCTGGATCTTGTTGCCGCCGATGACCTTGACGCCTGAAGCGGTCTTCGCCTTGTTGGCCAGCACTGCCTTCGCGCCCTTGAACTCCTCCAGGTACGCGGTAGCAGGCGACTGCATCTTCGGATCGAGGTCGCGATTGATCGCGTCCACGTAGCTCTTCGCCGTCACCGGCTCACCGTTCTGGAACTTGGCGAAGCCATTCTTGACCGTGATCGTGTACCGGAGACCACCCCTTGAGACCTTGGGGAAGCCGGCGGCCGTCATCGGCTTCGGGCGGACGCCCGCGTTACCCTCGACATCGGGGTACTCGTAGAGTTGTGCGCAGACCGCGGCCAGCATCTGCCCGAACGTGTGCGAGAAGTACGCTAGCGCGGGATCGACATAGTCGAAGTCGCTACGCGAGTCGATGCGGAGGGTACCTCCGCGGCCGCTCGCCTTTGTCGCATCTTGGCTGCCACTCTCGGCCGGGCTGGCAAAGCCAGCGGCGAGCAGCATCCCCAGTCCGATCGCCGATGTGACGACCGCAAACCAGAGCCTACGTCGCATGGGACTCCTTTCTCCTTCCGGGCCAGCGCCAACCGCCGACCCAGGGGTGCTCCTCAGCACCCTCGAGATCTTTGACGTCTTCGAGCGCCTTTAGTTAGGCCAGGAGAGGCCTACCCCGCCCAGCGCGACCTAACGAGCCAGAAATGGACGGATAAGGCAATAAACCCGTAGATTTCGCTGTCCTCTGGGGAGGGCAGGGACCGTAGGTTCCCGCGCGGCATTCGGTGAGACAGCCCGAACTCGACGCCGAAGCCCGGCTTGCCGGGCGGGAGGCTCACCGACAACTAAGCGACGGTCGAACCATCAAACGAGCTGCCGGCTCCGCCAACGATCGAACCCAAGCTGACGCCCGCAAGGAGAGGGCCAACGGGGGAACCAGGGGTTCCCCCGTTACAGGTTCCCCCGTTAATGCGTTGAGCGGGGATCGAACGCGTCGCGGAGGCCGTCGCCGAGCAGGTTGAACGCGAGCGTTGTCATCAGCACGGCGAGGCCCGGCCAGACCATGAGCCACGGCTGGAGCGTGTAGAAGTCCGGCGCCTGCGAGAGCAGGTTGCCCCAGCTCGCGGTCGGCAGCTTGATGCCGAGCCCGAGGAACGAGAGCCCCGCCTCCGCGAGCACGTAGCCGGCGACGATCAGCGTCGAGAAGACGATGATCGGCGCGATCAGGTGCGGCAGCACGTGCGAGCGCACGATGCGCCAGTCGCTCGCCCCCACCATGCGCGCGGCCTCGATGAACTCCTTCTCGCGCAGCGAGAGCACCTGGGATCTGATCACGCGCGCGGGATAGAACCAACCGAAGACCGTGAACACCATCACGAGCGTGAAGACGCCCTCCCCGATAGCGCCGCCGAAGGTGACTTGGTCGAGGCGGGTGCCGATCGTGCTCGCCAGCGCAATGATGAAGAGCAATGCCGGGAACGCCATGGTCACCTCGATCGTGCGCGAGATGACAGTGTCGATCCAGCCGCGGTAGTAGCCCGCGATCGCCCCGAGGAGCGTGCCGACGAACATGGCCCCGAACGTCGAGAGCACCGCCACCTCGAGGGAGACGCGGCCGCCGTAGAGCAGGCGCAGAAAGAGGTCGCGTCCGAGCGTGCTATCGGCGCCGAGTATGAAGAGCGTCGTGCCGCCGTCCGGCTCGCTGACGCGTGTCCACGGCCCGACTGGGATGAGCCGGTCGTCTACGCCGGGAAACTCGCCCGTGATGAAGAGATCGTTAGGCCCATGCCCGATCAGCTTCTGGGCGATCCACGCGCCGGGGAACGACGCGAGCACGAGGAAGACGATGAAGAAGAAGCTCGCGATGGCGAGCTTGTCGCGCTTGAAGCGGAGCCAGACCTGCTCCCAGTAGCCGCGCGCCTTGATGTCCTCGAGCTCCCCGAGCTGCCCCCGGGTTTCGAGAGCGACGGCCGATGCAAGGCCTGCCCCAGCGCCGACGATGTCCTTCTGACCGGAGCGCGCCATGGCGGGAATATACCTCCGTTGTCGTCTGCCGAATCGTGCCGGGCACAGAGCCCGCGTCAGTACCTTAGCGACTTACACCCCTTATCGCAAATCCGAACCACTGTTGAGGCAGAGGGCTAGGGAACCGCAGGTTCCCAATCAGGCGGCAATCGGTGAGACCCCAAGAGCCGGCGCCGGCGCCGGGCTCCGCCCGGCGGAGGCTCACCAACAATCAGGCAACGGTGGAACCAGACCGCGAGCCGCCGGCTCCGCCAACACCCGAACCCTGACCGAACGCCCGCAAGGAGGGGGCCGACGGGGGAACCAGGGGTTCCCCCGTTAGAGAACCACGGGGTTCCCCCCGTTAACGGAGTGCGTCGGCGCCGGCCACGACCTCGAGGATCTCCTGCGTGATCTCGGCCTGGCGGGCGCGGTTCATGGCGAGCGTGAGCGAGTCGATCAGCTCGCCGGCGTTCTTGGACGCGTTGCGCATGGCTGTCATACGGGCTCCCTGCTCGGAGGCGGCCGACTCGAGGAGCGCGCGGAAGATCTGCGTCTCGAGGTAGAAGGGCAGCAGGCGGGCCAGGATCTCCTCGGGCTCGGGCTCGTAGATGAAGTCGCCCAGGAGCGCGGTCGAACGCTCGTCCTCCCCGGCCTCGAACACCTCCTCGGGGATCGGCAGCACCTCATGCTCGACCACGCGCTGTACGAGCGGCGACTCGAAGTGGTTGTAGACGACGACCACCTGGTCGACCTCCTCCCCCGTGTACAGCTCGGCGAGCCGGTGGGCGATCGTCTGGGCGTCCGCGTACGCGGGCCGGTCGGAGAAGCCGGTCCAGACTCCGGTCAGCTCGTAGCGCCGGAAGCGCAGGGTCGAGCGCCCCTTCTTGCCCGCGACGAGCCAGACGACATCGGCGCCCTCGTTCCGCAGGCGGCGCTCGAGGCCAAGCGCGCGACGGAGGATCTGGGCGTTGAACGCACCGGCGAGTCCCCGGTCGCCCGTCAGCGGCAGGATCGCCACGGTGCGGGGCTCGCGCCGCTCCAGTAGCGGCAGCCCGCGGAGCGAGGTGCTGGCGCGCGCGGTGCCGACCATCAACTCCTGCATGCGATCGGCGTAGGGCCGCATCGCCTCGATGCGTGCTTGAGCGCGCCGCAGCTTGGCGCCGGCGACGAGCTCCATTGCCTTCGTGATCTTGCGCGTGTTCCTGACGGAGCGGACGCGCCGCTTGATGTCCTGGACCGAAGACACTCGCTAGCGCTCGTGCCTTCGGTCTGGCTGCGCCTTCGGCGCAGTTATGCCGGTGGGAAACGTCATGCCGCGACCGGCTGCTCCGCGCTCGAAGCGAAGGCGTCCTTGGAGCGACCGATCTCCGCGTCCAGCTTCTCCGTCGTCTCGCCCGTGAGGTCGCCCGTCTCGCGGATCGCCTCGTAGATCGTGCCCTCGGCCCGCAGGCGCTCGCGGAGCTCGTCCTGGAAGCGTGACACGTCCGCGACGGGGATCTCGTCGAGGTGTCCGTTGATGCCCGCGTAGATGGCGACGACCTGCTCCTCCACCGGCCAGGGCGCGTACTGCGGCTGGTTGAGCGTCTTCACCAGGCGCTCGCCCCGCGCGAGCGTGCGCTGTGTCGCGGCATCCAGCTCGGAGCCGAACTGCGCGAACGCCTCCAGCTCGCGGTACTGCGCGAGGTCGAGGCGGAGACGGCCGGCAACCTTCTTCATCGCCTTCGTCTGCGCGCTCGAGCCCACGCGTGAGACCGAGCGGCCGACGTCGATGGCCGGGCGTACCCCGGAGAAGAAGAGGTCGGACTCGAGAAAGATCTGGCCGTCCGTGATCGAGATCACGTTCGTCGGGATGTACGAGAGGTCGCCGGCCTGCGTCTCGATGAGCGGCAACGCCGTCAGCGACCCGCCGCCGAGCTCGTCGGAGAGCTTGCACGCGCGCTCGAGCAGACGGGAGTGCAGGTAGAAGACGTCGCCCGGGAAGGCCTCGCGACCGGGCGGGCGGCGCAGCAGCAGCGACATCTGGCGGTACGCGTCGGCGTGCTTCGACAGGTCGTCGTACATGCAGAGCGCGTGGCGGCCGTCGTAGAGGAAATACTCGCCCATCGCACAGCCGGCGAACGGAGCCATCCACTTGATCGGCGCGGCCTCCGAGGCCGGCGCCATGACGATGATCGTGTACTCCATCGCCCCCGCGTCGCGTAGCCGCTCGTAGACCTGCGCGACCGTCGAGGCTTTCTGGCCGATGGCCACGTAGACGCAGATCATGTCCTCGCCGCGCTGGTTCAGGATGGTGTCGACGAGGATCGCGGTCTTGCCGGTCGAGCGGTCGCCGATGATGAGCTCGCGCTGCCCGCGGCCGACGTTCGTCATCGAGTCGATCGCCTTGATGCCGGTCTGCATCGGCTCCTTCACCGGCTGGCGATCGACGACCCCCGGCGCCTTGAACTCGAGCGCGCGGCGCTCGTCCGTCTCGATCGGCCCCTGGCCGTCGAGCGGGTTGCCGAGCGGGTCGACGATGCGACCGATGAGCGCGTCGCCGACGGGGACGCTGGCGACCCGGCCGGTGCGACGGACCGGCTCGCCCTCCTTGACGTGCTCCCAATCGCCGAACAGCGCGGCGCCGACGTTCGACTCCTCAAGGTTGAACGCGATCCCCGTGACGCCGTGCTCGAACTCGAGCATCTCGAGGGCCACGGCGTTCTCGAGGCCGTGGACGCGGGCGATGCCGTCGCCGAGCTGGAGCACCGTGCCGACCTCGGCCAGCTCGGTCTCGACGTCGTACTGCTCGATCCGCTGGCGCAGGATCGACGCGATCTCGTCTGGGCGTAGCTCCACTGGTGCTCTCCTTCGTCTAGTTGCGTGGTCGAGCAGCGGTCAATTCGTGGCGCAGGCGCTCGAGGCGGCCGCGCACGCTCGCGTCCAGGCGCATCGACCCGGCCTGGAGCACGACGCCGCCGATCAGGTTTGGATCCACCTCGGTGGTCGCCTCCACGCGGCGGCCGGAGGCGCGCTCGATCTGCTCGAGGATGGAGCGACGCTCGTCGTCCGAGAGCTCGAACGCGGTCGTCAGCTCGACATTGAGGATGCCCTCCTCGCGCCGGCCGAGCTCCTCAAACTCGCGGGCCATCGCCTCGATCTCGACGGCACGACCCTTCTCGACGACGACGAGGAGGAAGTTGCGCACCAGCTCGTGAGATCCGCGCAGCAGGTCGTCGAGAATGGCCGTCTTCGCGCGGGGATCGAGCTGGGGGTTCCGCAGCACCGCGCCGAGCTCAGGAACCTGTCCGAGCGTCTGGACGAACTGGCCGAGCTCGCGGCGCACCTCCTCGAGAGCGCCGCGGTCGCGTGCCGCGTCGAAGAGCGCCGAGGCGTAGATGCGCTGCGCGACAGCCATTGGCTGCTAGCGCGCCTCGCGCTCGAGCACGGAGAAGTCGAGGTCCGAGATGGCGTCGCGGATCAGCCGCTGGTGGTCCTCTTGGTCGAGCACCTTGCCGGTCACGCGGCTGGTGGCGACGAGGGTGAGGTCGGCCACCTCGGCGCGGATCTGCTCGAGCGCCCGCCGTGTCTCGGCCTCGATCTGGCGCCGCGTCTCCTCCAAGCGGCGCTGGCGGTCCTCCTCGACCTCCTCGCGGGCCCGCTCGCGCTGCGCGTCAGCGACGCGGCGCGCGTCGGAGAGGATGTTCTCCGCCTCCCCGCGTGCCCGGCCGATCAGGCTGCGGTGCTCCTCGAGCATCTTCCGGGCCTCATCGCGTGCGCGGTCGGCCTCGTAGAGCGCCTCGCGGATGCGGTCCCGGCGCTGGTCGATCGCATTCTGCACGGGCCCGAAGATCCAGCGCTTGAGCACGAAGAACGTCAGCCCGAAGGCGACGATGGTCCAGACCATCAGGCCCGGGATGACCTTGATGAGGCCGGAGTCTGCGAGCAGCGGCGTCATCGGCTCACACGAGGACGTAGGCGAGCAGGCTGCCTAGCAGGCCGTAGAAAACGACCGCCTCGGTGAGGGCGAAGCCGAGCCACTGGATGCCCTGGAGCTCGCCGCGCAGCTCGGGCTGGCGGGCGACGGCCTGGATCATCGAGCCGAAGATGTTGCCGATGCCGACACCGGCGCCGAGAGCGCCGAGGCCGACGCCGAGCGCCAGCGCGATCGCCTTGCCGGCGTCGGCGGCGTTGTCCGACTGTGCGAGCAGGGGCGTGATGAGTGCGAGCACGGATTCCTCCTAGTGTTCGGGCTCGATCGCCGAGCCGATATAGATCGCGGACAGGGCGGCGAAGATGAATGCCTGGATCGACACGACGATGAGGACCTCGAAGGCGTAGAACACGGCCGAGAACAGGACGACCGGGATGGCGAAGAGCGATTCGAACACGAAGATCAGGCCGATGAACGTGAGAATCAAAATGTGGCCCGCGAGCATGTTCGCGAATAGCCGCACGGAGAGCGAGATGAGCCGCATGAACTGGCCGAGGATCTCGAGCGGGACGATCAGCGGCAGCATGACCTTCGGAACATCCGGGATCCAGCTCGTGAAGTAGCGCCTGGGGCCGTTGAAGCGCACCCCCTCGACGTGCGTGAAGACGAATGTGAGCAGCGCAAGCCCGAGCGTGACGGAGAGCTGAGAAGTGGCCGCGTAGATGCCCCAGACGGGGATCTCTACGCCGAGGAGCTCGTACGTCTCGCCGGTGAGCGGCAGCGGGACGAAGCCGAGCATGTTCACGACCCAGATGAAGAGCATTAGCGAGGCGACGTAGGGGAACCAGAGCCGCATCGCCTTGGAGGGAAGTCCCTGCTCGGCAACCTGCTCCTGCGCGATTTCGTAGACCCACTCGCCCACCGTCTGGCGGCGGTCCGGGTCCGTGGAGAGCCGAAACCGCATCAGGATCCAGCCGATCAGGATGGTGCAGAGGCACCCGAGCAGCAGGTAGACGACCGCCTTGTTGATCGAGAGGTCGAGCGGGCCGAGGTGGATGGGCACCCACTCGTGCAGCTCGAATTCCTCCTCGGGGTGAAACTCGCCCTTGGCGAGCGCAGGCCCGGGAAGCGCGAGGGCAGCGAGGCTGAGGGCGGCGACGAGGCGCTTCATGCCGGACTCCCGAAGTAGCTGGCGACCGAGAGCGCGAGCTCGAGCGTGTAGGCCAGCCCGTAGAGGAGCGCGGCGGCGAGAGCGAGCGTTCCGTCGGAGGCGGCGACAGCGAGCAGCACCGCCATCACGGCAACGCCACGAAACATCATCCCCACAGCGACCACGCCAGAGCCGGCGAGGTTATCGGCGCCGAGCTCGAGGCGCGTCAGCAGCAGGCCGAGGAGCTGCCCGCCGGACCAGAGCACGGCGACGAGCGCCCAGGCGGCGGCATCCCAGCCGGCGAGCAGGAACACCGGCAGCGCGAGCACGATAACGGTGGCCGCTGCCGCAATGGGCAGGAGACGGCCCGGGAGCGGCCTCGGGGTCGCGAACGCCCGCACGGTCAGCTGAACGCTCCCCGGTAACGGCGGTAGACGGCGAATGTTCCGGCTGGAACGCCCACGACCGCGCCGCCGAGCGCGCCCAGGCCCCAGGCGCCGGCGGCCCAGCCGACGAGTGTTCCGATTCCAATGCAGGCTGCCGTGGAGGCGAGGAGCAGTGCGCCCGCTCCGGCAGGCTGGAACGCGGGGCGGTCGGCGGCCTTCATGCGGGGCGAGCATACCAGAGCTTGTAACAGCCGAAAGCCTTTGGTCTTCGGCGAATTGGAGCAGGTTTGTAGCATGCTCCGATGCACGTTCGGACGGTCGGTCGCGGCCCCCGCTTGGTGCTGATCCACGGCAGCATCACGAACAGCGCTACGTGGCAGCCGCAACTCAGGCTCTCTAAGAACTCGAATCACAATGAGTTCTGGAGCCTCCTGAAGCAGACGAGACAGCAGCCGATCGCGAGGAAGGCTTCGTGGATCTGGTGGCGGCGGTCGTAACGGACGAGCAGCCGCTTGAACTGATGCAGCCAGGCGAAGG
>JBHEMZ010000087.1:0-5420 GCA_046262315.1 Gaiellaceae bacterium | reverse complement strand
GATCAACAGGGTGTCGAGGTCGGCGCGCACGTAGGCCTCCTGGTCGACGGAGCATTGACACCGCCGACCTTCGACAACCCTGTCGCCACCCCCTACCCGGCAATCACGGCCCCGGCCATGAATTACCGATCAAGCATCTAGTTGCAGCTTGTTTCGGTTCGTTGCAGTTTGTTGCAGCGGTTCCGCCGGGACTTTTACTCCCAAGGTCGCTGGTTCGAGTCCAGCACGGCCCACTCGGGAAGTACCTGCTAAAGGGGAGTTTTCGATCAGATACGGTAAGGCGCGTATGCCACGATCGTGAACAAGACGGTGCCGATGGCGCTCGACAAGCTCGGCTACGCGCCGAACGAGGTCGAGGAGGTCGTCGCCTTCATCGACGAGCGCAACACGATCGTCGGCGCGCCGTACGTGAAGCACGAGCATTACCCGATCTTCGACTGCGCGATCGGCGAGCGCGCGATCCACTACATGGGGCCACGTGAAGATGATGGGCGCCGTCCAGCCGTTCATCTCGGGCGCGATCTCGAAGACCGTGAACCTGCCGGAGACGGCGACGGTCGAGGACGTGTCCGGCCTCGTCGCCGACGCCTGGCGGCTCGGCGTGAAGGCGATTGCGATCTACCGGGACGGCTCGAAGAGGCGCAGCCTTGGCCGGGATCATGAACTCGTTCATGATCTCGGTCTCGCTCGGCCTCCAATACGGCGTGCCGCTCGAGGTGTACGTCTCGAAGTTCGCCCACATGCGCTTCGAGCCTTCCGGCATGGCAGAGACGGCCGAGGCCCGGTGCGCAGGGCCAGCCGTCAGATCCGGAGCACGAAGAGAGTCATGTGGAGGCTGGCTTGCTCCGTACCGAGCGCCCGGATCGTCACGGGGACCGTGAGAAGCCCGGTCTTGGGGCTCGAGGGCAGGCGGATCAAAGCGTGCGGGTGCGTGTTCCCACCGCGTGACTCTGGCCACCGGCACGAAGGCTCGACGGCACGGTTGTCGCAATCTTCACGGCGAGAGTGCGTCCTCCGGCTCGGACCCTTGCCGGTGAATCCAGGGCCGTGAGCTGGAGCGTTACCGGCGTGATGCGCACTCTGCGGACCGCAGTGCCGGTGTGTCCGCGGCTGTCGCGGGCGATCAGGCGCAGCGTCAGGCTGCCTGGGGGCACCGTGGCGTAGAGCCGCTCTCCCGTGCCGAGCCGCCGGGCTCCCGCGAACCAGGTCAGCGAGCGGCCGCGCAGGCGCTTTTCGCGATCGTCGAACGCCGAGCCCACGAGCAAGATCCGCCCGGTCCGAAGGGTCTGCGAAGCGCCCGGGAGCACGACGCGCGCGAGCGGCCGCGAGCCATCGACCCGGAACCTGGCTGACGCCGCGCGCGTCTCGTTGAATCCGTCGCTGATGCTGATGCGTACCCGGCCCTGGTCGGAGGCCGCCAGAAAGCGGCCGGGCACCGTCGTGCGGCCGGTGCTAGGCCCCTGAAACACGTTCTGCCACGTGCCAGCGCCGTCCCGGGAATACTCGACCGTTGCCCGCAGCTCGCCGCCGTCCGGATCGCGCGCCGTCCAGCTCACGACCAGACTGCCTCGCACCAGAATGCCTCGTCGCGGCGCGATCACCCTGACCGTCGGCGGTCGCGAGCGCTGCAGCCGATCAAGGACCGTCGAGCCGGAGAGCAGTTCCACCGACACCGCGCCCGCGGGGACCGCGGCCGTGAAAGTCGCCACCCCTGGTCCATCGCTGAGCGGCTCGATAGAAACCCCCGTTTCCCCGAGCGTCGTCCCGGCGCCGTTGAGTCCCCGCAGCCGAAGCGGTGACGAGGGGTCGGGGGGCGCTGGGAGGTTGTCGGGATCGGCGGGAACGATGCGTACGAGCTGCGCACCGGCGGCGCCGACGACACCGGTGGCGAACGCCTGCCCTGCCTGGGCCGCGGCTACGCTCGGCGCCTTGGCGCCGGCGGCGAACCGGGCTCGACGCGCGGCGGCAATGTCCCGCAGCACTGAAAAGGCCCGGTTCCAGTTGCGTGGCGACAGCCAAGCGCGCGCGTCACCGTTGGCGCAGTACGACATCAGGTCGAACCAGGCGGTTCCCGCAGTGTCACCGTCGATGCTCGGACTCTCTGCGGCGAGCTTGCTCCCGTCCACAGAAACGACGTCCGCCTCGATTCCGCTGCGCCGCCACGCGACACCCTGGAGCCGGCCTGTTTCATCCGTTGGCCACTGCTCTGCGTTCTGGCCATCGGCGTTACCGCCACACGGGTTTTTCGTGATTGGATCCGGAGCAACCTGATCGGCGTGGGGGAAGCCGAGGGCGTGCCCGAACTCGTGCGCGGCCGCCGTCAGCGGGCGCCCAAGGCTTCCGTCGTTGATTGCGATGGTCGGCATCTGCCCGGCCGTCGAGACGATGGAGGCGCGCTCTGCGGGGGTCGAACCGCGCTTCCAGCCGCCCTCGTCAAAACCAATCCCTAAGACCGTGCCCGCATAGGCGTAACGGTGGATGCCAGCAAGGACGTCGTACCCCTCGCGATTCTGCTTGTCGCGTGTCCACCATTCGTTGAGGGCGGCATTGACGCCCGCCTGGCGGCATGAGCGGAGCATGGCGAAGGCGTTGCGCTTGAGGTCGATGTACGGCGCGCAGAGCTCATCGGTCAGCTGGAGGCTGACGGCGGTGCTGATGTCGACCGAGCCAGAGTAGGGCTGGATGTTCAGGCGCTCACCGCCTGGGAAGAGCTCGACCACCTTCCTGAGCACCCGGTCGGGGTCGTTCAGAGCCTGGTTGCCGTTGGTGAGAGCCAGGCTCTTGATTGTCAGCGAGGGGAGGTCGTCGACCACCGGCCCGACGTCGTCGAGCCGGAAACGATCGTCGCGACTGCACAGAGCGGCCGCGGCTCCGAGGCACTGAACGAACAATCCCCCGCCCGCTCCTGCTCCCGCGGGTATAGAAACGGTCGCTTCGAGGTCCAGTTGCTTGCCGCTCAGGACGGTCGCGGCGAGCCAGGCGGCGGGGAGGTTGAAGAGCACGCCGAAGCGCGTGTCGCCGCGCTCGGCCAGCGTGACGAATGGGGTGGCCGCTACTTGCGGATTTGCCTTCCTTCTGACGATCTTGCCGCCCAGCCTTTTGCCTCCGACGAGTGCGCGCAGGCTGACGTCGAGCGCTACAGCGGAAGCAGCAGCGGAGGTGTCGTTCACCGCTACGTAAACAACGGCCGTCGTGCGCTTGCGCTGGTCGAGTGGTACCCCCGCGTACGCGGTGCGCGCCGGATCACGTCCGGAAAGCGTGCAGCCGCCAAGGTTGACCAGGTAGCTCGTTGGAGTGCCGCCGCCACAGTAGTTCTGGAATGGGCCACTCGGAAAGCCGAAGCGTTCGCCACCCGGGAAGCCGAACTGCTTTGCGTTGCTCGTCGGCTGGACGACCTGGAAGACGTCGATACCTCGAACGCTGACATCGCCGTACGCGCGTAGGGAGACGTCGATCGGGATCGGGAGCCTGAACGCGGGGCCGGTGAGCATCGTCGTCGGACTGTGTGCCCGTAGGGCTCGCCCGGACTGTCCCAGCGCCAGCACCTGGCAGTAGAACAACTTGCCGATGTCGGCTCGTTGCAGCGTGAAGCGCGAGGCCGTCCCCACGACTTCGTTGACCGGACCGATCGCCCCGGTGGTGGAGTTGAAGACCATCTTCTCGCCCACGCGCCACCATGCGTAGGCGAATCCAGGGCTCGCGGCCAGCCCTTCCCACGTTCCGTCGCTGCACGCGTACTGGGCCAGTCCCGCCTGCTGGCCGACGAAGCTGACCTGGGGCCGGGTCAGGTTCCGCTCCACCGGCGCCGGAGGTGGAGGCGGGGGCGGAGGTGGAGGCGGGGGCGGGGGCGGAGGCGGAGGCGGAGGCGGGGGCGCGTCGGGCACGAGCAGGGGCGGTTCGGGTCCGGGGTGGGCGGCCAGGCGAGCGAGCTCGGTCGCGCTGAGCGCGCGGCTATAGACCCGAGGCTCGTCGATGGCGCCGGTGAAGGCAGTGGTGAAGGCGCACGAGTTGGGGTCGGCGTAGCTCCCGATCGTGAAGTTTGGTGCGGTCTGGCTGTACTGGATCGGCCCCGGAGCTGCCTGCCCTGCGCCGACCTCGGTGCCATCGAGGTAGAAGCGGGCGGTGGTGCCGTCAAACGTCCCGGCGACCATGTGCCACGCGCCGTCCCAGATCGCGCCCGGCGCAACGCCGGGGGCGTGCACCACCGCCCCGTTGTAGACGTAGAAGTGCAGGCCGCCCGCGTTCGACTGGCCGCTGTCACCCGTGTACATCGCGTAAGCGGCTGCGGCGCATCCGCCCCCACCCTTGCCCAGGATGTAGCTCAACGCTCCGGGACTGCTCGGCGCCCGAACCCACGCGATCACGGTCACGGTCTGCAGCTCGAGCAGCGGGCTCGTCGTGAAGACGCGACTCGAGGAGTAGAACTGGAACGCGTTTGCCGAAGCGCCCCGGGATCGGAGTCCCGAACCTGACGACCGTCGCCAGGTTATGGCCCGAGCTCTCCGGCGTGCTTCCCGTCTCGTCCCCCATCGTCCCGCCCACATCCAAGTGCCACTGGGCGCGCAGCGGCTCGGCGTGCGTAGCGAACCCCCGACCGGGTTCGGTGTCAACGCTGCCAATCGCGCCGCCGGCGGCGAATTGGAACTGCAGGGGCGGGAAGTCGCCGCTCTGACCGGCCTTGTCGGTGACGACCGTCGCCCCGGCGCTGAAGGTGCCGACCGTAACCGAGGCGCCGACGAGAGCGACCCAGCCGAGGAGCCCGGCCCAGCGTGGATACAGGCGCTGCCGCGTGCAGCCGCCGGTGGTGATCGAGCGCTTTGATGAGAAGAGGGACGTGCGCGGCTCCTGACGACCCGATTCCGCACCGACCGCTACCGAGGTCGACACGCTACGCCGGCCGAATGCGCTGGACCCGGACGACCGCCCACCAAGTGTTTGGGAAGGCGGACCCACCCTACTCCCGGGGTCGAGCGAACTCAACTAAACTCGGGACGGGCTCGAGGCGGACGACCGTGAAGTCGCTGAAGTGATCCATCGCGCCGCCGGCGACCATCCGGCCCGATCCGTCCACACGCGCGAGAGTTGATCGCCTCGGCTAGCACTTTCGCTAGCACTTTCGAGAGATGTGTTGTCCGCCAAGACGACGAGTGGAGTACGGATTGGAGTACGGGCCCGTCTCCGCTAGCTGCAGCTTGTTGCAGTTCGTTGCAGCCTCAGTCCGGGCTCGTTGCAGGCCGTTTCAGTTCGTTGCAGTTTGTTGCAGTGGTTCCGCGCGGACTCTTAGAACTCGAATCACAATGAGTTCTGGAGCCTCCTGAAGCAGACGAGACAGCAGCCGATCGCGAGGAAGGCTTCGTGGATCTCGTGGCGGCGGTCGTAACGGACGAGCAGCCGCTTGAACTGATGCAGCCAGGCGAAGG
>JBHEMZ010000086.1:0-2651 GCA_046262315.1 Gaiellaceae bacterium | reverse complement strand
GCTTCGCCGGCATGATGAGCGGGAGTACTCCTTCGTCGACGCGACGAGCTTCGCGCTCATGCGCTCGCTCAAGATTCGCGAGGCGCTCGCCTTCGACGGCGACTTCGCAGCTGCCGGATTCGTCGAGCTGCGATAGAGCCGCTGTTCCGGCCCCGTCACGGCACGGCGCGACTCGGTTTTGCAGTTTCGGCGCGAGATCGGCCGGGACTGATGGCGCGCCGCATCCACGAGGACCGAGACGTCCGCTAGAGCGGTTTTCGAACACTGCGAACGCACTTGTCGGCTACGTCCGATCTCGCGTTGTTGCCGAGGAGCGTGCTGCGCGATTCTGCAGGCTCTGGTTCGCCTCCCTTGGAAGTGGTTCGAGGATGGGCGCTCGTGCCGGCTGCGCACCGGCTTGCCCTAGTTCATGGGCTGATGGTCTACGACGCCTGTTGTCTCGCGCTGGCCGAAGCTCCGGGCGCGATGGTCGTGACCGCCGACCGGCGCCTCGCTTCCGTCGCCAAGCAGAGCGCGCTTCTTCCCTGACCTTCGGCGTTCGAACGCGACTTCTCGGCGACCATCGTTTTCCAGTTTCGGCACGGCTCGGCGCACACGCGTGCGCTCCCTCGCGGTTGACTGGAGTGCGATGGATCGCGTGTCTGCCGATGCTCTCGCCGCGGCAATCGACCTGGGCGCTGCCGGGCCGGTCTCGTGCCCTCTTTGCCTCTTCGCGGTGGCAGCCGCGCTCAAGACCGGTGATGAGAAGGAGATCCGGAAGGCGCTGCGCTTCTTCGTCCCGCGTCTCTGGGATGAGGGGTTGGTAGAGACGCTGAAGCCGGCGCTCGAGCGCGCGCGGAAGGCGGGCATCGTCGGTACCGCCGCCGCGATCGCTGACCTCGATGCCCGGGGCTACCGGTCCCTTGTCACCGAGGCGGTCGTACGTCGCCTCGCGGGCGAGCAGCTCGAGGAGATGGAGCGAAACCGGACGGCGTCGCTCAACTGACGGGCGGCCGCCGAGCAGAGCTTCTGTTCAACGCACAACCCGCGTCGTAAGAATCGCAGAAGCTACACATGCTAATGTATGTGTATGTATGAGCGTCGGCTCCAGATTCTGCTCGACGAACCTCGCTATCGCCGGGTGGCGGCGCGCGCGCGTGAGCGCAAGATCTCGGTCGCGGCGGTCATCCGGGAGGCGATCGACGCTGCGCTTCCCAGTGATCTCGGCCAGAAGCGTCGCGCGGCTGATGCGATCCTCGCGGCCGAGACCATCCCTGTCCCGGAGACGTGGGAGGAGCTGAAGGCCGAGCTCGACGAGATTCGCGGCGGAGCAAAAGACTGATCGTCCTCGACACCTCCGTCCTGCTGTACGCGGTCGGCGGTGAGCACCGGCTGCGACAGCCGAGTCTGAGGTTGGTGGACGCGATCGGGGGCGGGAGCGTTGATGCGCGGACGACTCCCGAGGTAGTTCAAGAGTTCGTACACGTATACGGACGTCGCCGCCCGCGCGAGGTTGCAGCGCGGCACGGGCGGCGCTACGCCGAGTTGCTCGCGCCGTTGCTCGTGGTCACGGCGGTGGATCTGGGCCAAGGCCTCCGCCTGTACGAGCGCCACGGCGACCTGGGAGCGTTCGACGCGGTCCTGGCCGCGACGGCGATTCGGACGGATGCGGACGCGCTCGTTTCCGCGGACAAGGGCTTCGCCTCGGTACGCGGGCTCGTGCACGTTGCGCCGGGAACGGACGCCTTCGAGCGCCTGCTCGCGTAAACACCTCGCCCCCCAGGGAACGCGGGCAGGGCAAGCCCGCCCCTACGTCAGAACGAGAAGATTCGCCGCAGGCCGCGCGGTTTCTCAGCCTGGCGCTTCGCATTGAGTTCGACCCAGCCTCGGGCGACGCGATCACGAAGGTCCTGAATGCTCGCCTCGACCTCGGCTCGCTCCGCGTCTCTCTCTTCAGGCGTCCTCTTCTTCCTCTTCATCATCCTCCTCCAAGAGGTACTCGCGGATGTCGTACGTCCATGTCTTGAGGTCGGCGAGCGCCCACATGATAACGAGCACCTCCTCGCGGTAGATCGCCGGTTCGGCCGGCTGGGCGCGTCTCCACACCCGCCAATCGTGGTCTTGTGCGTGGGTGCGCGCAAGATGGCCAGTTAGGACAATCGCGCGCCTGTTTGCGTCTGCCGTGCTCGCGGAAGGAAGCGTGAATGGCGCTCGAAGGGATCGGAAACGGACGGGACGCGCTCGAGCAGCCGGCGCAGCGTGCCCGGTCGGACGCTGAACGCGGCCGTGGCTGGTTCGCCGTTCTCGCGCGCGCCGGGCTGATCGCGAAAGGCGTCTCGTACGGGCTCGTCGGGATCCTCGCGCTCGACCTGGCCGTCGGTGGCGGAGGCAAGGCGACTAGTCGTCAGGGCGCGCTTGCGACCCTCGCGCAGGAGTCGTTCGGCAAGGTGCTCCTCGTCCTGCTGGCGTTTGGGTTCGCCGGCTACGCGACTTGGCGGCTCGTCGAAGGGCTCATCGGCTCGGACGAAGGCGGGAAGATCAAGGAATGGGGCAAGCGCGCGGGCTACCTCGGCCGCGGCCTCATCTACGCCGGGTTGACGTACGCGACCGTCAAGCTCCTGTTCGGCGCCGACAGCCAGTCCCAGAACCAGGACGCTCGGGAGAAGACCTCG
>JBHEMZ010000085.1:0-9279 GCA_046262315.1 Gaiellaceae bacterium | reverse complement strand
CTCGTCGGCAGGTGCCTTCCGGGAGTGCCACAACCACACATGGGGCGAGGCGAGAACCTCTGCCGGAGTCCGGTTGTCGATCCGTGTGATGTAAGGCTCCATCATCACGTAGGCGCCCCATCGACGCGTGGTCGCGTCCCGCTGCCAGATGGGCTTCGGCGTCGCCGTCTCGCTCCTGGTCGACGCCACGCTCATCCGGTCGGTGCTCGTTTCGGCCGCGATGAAACTCCTCGGCGAGCGAAACTGGTACCTGCCGAGCTGGCTGCGCTGGCTCCCGCAGACCAACGTCGAGGGGAGTAGCCGCTCGGCATTAGCGCCGGGCGCTTCGGAGGCCCGCACGCGGCCGCCGCCCGACCTTGGTTGGAAGAATTGGCGCTCTCCCAACGCCATCGTTTTGACGCAATTGGACGAAACGCGCGTCTTCCGGGCGGGGATGCTGGAGAAGGCGTGAGGGAAAAAGCCGAACCGGCCGGACCGGCTGGCACACTCGTCCGCGTAAACCTCCACCGCCCAACGCTCGAGTTGACCACCCGCCAGCGACCGATCGGTGCTGCGCAACTACGTGATGGTCGAGCGCGCACTCGTCGACGGCGTCGAGTGGGCGATCCGAAGCGGGAGCGGAGGATGTCCCACTCGCCGTGGAGTTTCGGCGGCGGTCCGCGATCTGGTTCTCTCTGAGAGTATCCGGTTAGGAATCATGCCGGCGTCTGCCGGCGCCGCCGGTTCCCCTAAATGGAAGCGCCTTGAAGAAGTTTCCTCGTGCTCCGACAGGCTGGTCCGCCCCGTCCTGGAGCCCTTCAGCCGAGTGAGTCGAGGGCGAGCGCGACCGCCTCGTCGAGCGTCATCGCGCGGCCCTCGGCGAGGCTGGCCTCGAGCTCGGCGCCCGAGAGCGCAAAGACTGGCTGTGCGTAGCGGTCGCGGTCGCCGGGCTGGAAGACGGCCTCTCCCGACTCCTCGAGCGTCTCGGCGGCGCCCCAGAGGCGGCCGGCTCGCGCCGCGTCGCCATCGGCTGCGGCCAGCGCGGCCAGCAACGCGAGCAGGTAGATCAGCCGGAACGAGCTGCCAAGCTCGTGGGCGAGCGAGAGGCTTTCGCGCGCCAACACGGCTGCGCGCGAGAGCTCCCCCTGCTCCCAGAGCATGTCGGCCAGATTGGAGACCTGCCCCGCTTCCCACCACGTGTCGCCAACCTCGCGGGCGAGCTCGATGGTCTGCTCGGTGAGAGCGATGGCCAACTCACGGTCGCCGCGCTGCCACTCGTCCACCGCGACCTTGGACAGCGGGTAGAGCGAGCGGTCGCGATCGCCGAGTTCGCGACAGAGGGCGAGGCTCTCGTCCGTCAGCGCCCTGGCCCGTGCTGGGTCGCCCAGGATCCCCACCGGGGCCGAGAGCATGTCGAGCGTCAAGGCGACCTCCGGCTTGTCTCCCAGCTCGCGGAAGACCGCGAGGGCTTCCTCCCCAAGCGCGGCTGCGCGCGCGTAATCGCCGGCCAGGAAAGGAGCGGTGCTCAGCTCTCTGAGAGCCCTTGCGCGCAGGTCCTTGGGAGCGTCGGGCGTTGCCTCGATCGCTTCCGTCAACCAGCCATTGGCCTCCTGGTGGGCGCTGCGGACAACCCAGAAGGGACCTAGAGCGATCGTCATCCGCAGCGCAAGCAATGGCTTGCCGCCGTCGAGCGCCCAGCGCATCGCCGCGCGGCAGTTGTCGCGCTCCGCTTCGAAGCGGGTGTGCCACTCCGGGGTGTAGGTCGCGCCCCTCTTCTCTCCGGATTCGACCAGCGCCAGAAAGTGTTCCGCGTGGGCACGGGCGACCGCCTCCAGCTCGCCACTCACGGCGAGGCGCTCGAGCGCGAACTCCCTGATCGTCTCGAGCATGCCGAGCCGGCCGCTCGCCCAACGGCGAATAAGGCTCTGCTCGACAAGCGCTTCTACCTGGTCAAGCGAGGCGGCGCAGACGGCCTCGGCCGCTTCGAGGTCGAAGCTGCCGGCGAAGACGGCCAGGCGGGCGAACAGACCCTGCGCCTCCGCGTCGAGCAGGTCGTGGCTCCACTCGATGGTGGCCCGCAGCGTGCGCTGACGCTCGGGCGCGTCATGTGCGCCTCCCGTCAGGAGCGGCAGCCGCTGCTCGAGACGGGCGAGCAGCTGCTCGGGAGAAAGGATCCTCACTCGCGCGGCGGCCAGCTCGATCGCCAGGGGCAACCCGTCCAGGCGCCGGCAGAGCTCCACCACGGCGGGGTCTGGCTGGAAGCTCGCGAGCACCGCCCGCGCCCGCTCCGTGAACAGCTCGCCCGCGTCGGTCTCGGGCAGCGGATCGACCTGGTACTCCCGCTCCCCGGAGACTCGCAGCGGCGCGCGGCTCGTCACGAGCAGCTTGAGGTTCGCACAGCGGCGTAGCAGCTCGCCCAGCTCCCGCGCCGCATCCAGCACCTGCTCGAAGTTATCCAGCACGAGCAGCAGATGCTTGGCCTCCACGTGATCGCCAAGCCCGTCCTTAGCGCCGATGGTGCCGGCGACGGTGGGAACGACCAGCTCGCTCTCGCTCAGGGCGGCCAGGGGCACCCAGAAGACGCCGTCCGGAAACGACTCGGCGAGCTCGGCAGCCACCTGCAAAGCGAGCCTCGTCTTACCGCTGCCCCCGGGCCCCGTCAGCGTCAGGAGCCGCGTCCCGTTGCCGAGCAGCGCTGTGGTCTCGGCGAGCTCCCGCCGTCGCCCGATCAGCGGGCTAGGCTGGGCAGGCAGGTTCGTGGCGTGCAGCGTGCGCAGCTGCGGAAACTGGCCGTCACCGAGCTGGAAGAGCGGCTGGGGCGCGGACAGGTCCTTGAGCCGGTGGGAGCCAAGCGGCCGCAACTCGTCGGCGTCGAGGAAGGACGCTGCGCGCTCCGACACGACGACCTGGCCGCCGTGCGCAGCGGCGCAAATGCGCGCGGCCCGATGCACGTCCATGCCGGCATACCCCTCCGCCCACACGATCGGCTCGCCTGTGTGAAGGCCAATGCGCACGCGTACCGGGCCCGTGGCCAGCTCTGCCTGCGTCTCAGCCGCGGCATGCGCGGCCCCGCGAGCATCCGGGAAGGCGATGAAGAAGGCGTCCCCCTGGGTGTCCACCTCGACGCCACCGTGGCGAGCGAGTGCCTCGCGAACGATGCGGCGCTGCTCGGCCAGCGCGTCCACATAACGCTCGCCCAGCTCCTCGAGCAGGCGCGTCGATCCTTCGATGTCGGTGAAGAGGAAGGTGACCGTGCCCGTCGGGAGCTCAGGCATCGTCGGTGAGGGCGTACTCGACCGCATCTTCGAGTGCCAGTCGCCGCCCCTCCGTGAGCGCCTCGTGGTCGAGGTCGCCGACTAGTGCCCGAAACTTGGCGCGCTCCGGTTCCCACGCCCCGACCGGCCCCTTGGCTTCTTCGGCCTCCAGGGCGCCCCATAGGCGTGCTGCCCGACCGGACTGGCCTCGCCCAGACGCGACACACGCGAGTAACGCGAGGCAGTACACGGTTTGCTGCCGCTCGCCCATCCGGCGAGCCATTCGCAGGATCTCGCTCGCGGACTGCTCGGCCGCGTCGTAGTCATCGGCCTCGAGGTCGATCTCGGCGAGGCCCGAGAGCATGACGTTCTGCCACCAGCTGAAGCCGACCTCTGCAGCGCGCGTTGCACTTTCTGTCATCAGCGCGCGCGCCTGCGCGAGATCGCCCTCCTGCGCGGCGACGAAACCGAGCACGCCCACGACCTGCGGCTCGACGCGCGTGTCCCCGACGGCGCGAAGTCGCGCGAGGCTCTCCTCGAGCAGCGGCCGCGCCTTCGCGACGTCCCCCATGTTCGACGCGGTCGCTCCGAGGCGGAACGTCGACACTGCGGCTTCGCGTTCGCTTCCGATCTCCTCGAACAGTTCCAGACTTCGGCGATAGGCCGCTTCCGCGCCTTCCTGGTCGCCGGCGGGGTTCAGGGCGCTTCCCAGGACCCGAAACCCGTGCCCGAGGAGCTCCGCTGGAGCCTCGCCCGCTCGCTCGAGCATGGCGGCGACGCGCCGAGCCCCGTCCCGAGGATCAGAAATGGTCCAGAGCATCTCGAGCGCGACGACGAGGCGCAACCCCAACTCTGGATCCGACCGAAGCGCCCAATCTGACGCGGCCCGGAGATTCGCCTGCTCGGAAACCACGAGCTCGTACTCTTGAGAGCCCTCGGCCTCGTTGTAGTACACGCCGGCCGATTCGGCGAGGTCGAGCGTCCACTCCGCATGCGCGCGAGCAAGCTCGTCGGCCTCTCCGGATTTCTCGAGCAGCTCCGCGGCGAACTCGTGGATCGTCTCGAGCATGAAGAAGCGGCCTTCGGATGTCGCGCGCACGAGGCTCTTCTCGACCAGCGACTCGAGCGTCTCGAGCTGCGCGCCGCAAACGCGCTCCGCCGCTTCGAGAGCGAAGCTTCCGGCGAAGATCGCCAGCCGGGCGAACAGCCGTCGCTCCCCGTCGCCGAGGAGGTCGTAGCTCCATTCGATCGTCGCTCGCAGCGTCCGCTGGCGCTCCGGCGCGTTGCGGACGCCGCCTGTCAACAACGGCAGCCGCTGCTCGAGGCGCTCGAGCATCCTCGCCGGCGGCAGGACCCGCGTCCGCGCGGCCGCGAGCTCGATGGCGAGCGGCAGCCCGTCCAGCCGCCGGCAGATCTCCGCCACCGCCGCCTCGGGCTCGGCTACCGCGGCCCGCGCGCGGAATAGGGCAATCGCCTGGTCCTCCGGCAGTGGGAGAACCTGGTATTCGCGCTCCCCCTGGATCTTGAGCAGCACCCGGCTCGTGACCAGGAGCTTCAGGTTCGGGCAGCTCTCGAGCAGCGTGCCGATGTCGGCGGCGCATTCCGCGACCTGCTCGAGATTGTCGAGCAGGAGCAGCATCTTCTTCTCGTCGAGGTGCTGCGCCAGCGGCACCTTCGCGCCGACCGTCTGCTCGACTGTCGGGATCACCAATTCGGGGTCGCGGAGTGCGGCCAGCGATACCCAGAACACTCCGTCGGAGAAGTTGTCGACGAGCTCCGCCGCGACCTGCAACGAGAGGCGCGTCTTCCCGGAGCCGCCGGGACCGCTGAGCGTCACCAGGCGCGCGCCGTCGAGAACAATCGAGCGCAACTCGGTGAGCTCGCGCTCACGGCCGATCAGCGGCGAGGGCTGCGCCGGCAGGTTCGTCGCGTTCAGCGACCGAAGCGGCGGAAACTCATCTTCGCCGAGCTGGTAGAGCTTGACCGGCTCGCCGAGGTCTTTGAGCCGGTGGAGGCCGAGGTCGATCAGGCTGGCGTCGCAGTCGAGCAGCGAGGCACTTCGCTCGGAGACGAGGACCTGGCCGCCGTGCCCAACGCCGCAGATTCGAGCGGCGCGGTGTACGTCGATTCCGACGTAGCCGCCGTCTCGGAGCTGCGGCTCGCCGGTGTGGATCCCGATCCGCACCGGGAGCTCGAGCGCGCGCTGCGCGTCCTCTGCGGCTGCGAGCGCGTCGGAGGCGCACGCGAACGCGACGAAGAACGCGTCGCCCTGCGTGTCCACCTCGACGCCGCCGTGGCGTTCGAACGCGCCGCGGAGCACGCGCCGGTGCTCTTCGAGCAGATCGGCGTAACGGTCGCTGTGATGCTCGAGCAGCCTCGTCGAGCCCTCAATATCGGTGAAGAGGAAGGTGACCGTGCCGGAGGGGAGGTCGCCCCGCATAGCATTGATCATGAATCAGCGCGGCGGCGAACTCACGCTGCGACACACCCGCGGTTCAAAATTCGCCCCCGCCTGGGCGTCTGTGCCGGTCAAGGAGAGGCAGCTAACCGGAGACCACTTTTCTCTCACGCGAGCGTGACTGCGACCTCCTGGATCGGGTGACGGTGGAGCTCGCGCTCGACGGCGAGAGCGAGCTTGGCGAGGTCGCGGTAGCCGATGATGCGGCGGAACTGCCGCTCGGCTTCGAGCATGCCCGCGGCAGTCCATCTGAGGCACATCTCGCCGGAGCGCCAGCGCTTCACGTTGCGCGAGGTGCGGCGGATGCACTCGATCATCGACTCGCAGGGGTTCGTCGAGGCGAGTGTGCGCTTCAAGGAGCCGTTGATGCCCAGGCGGGTCAACGTGAGCGTCTCGCCGATCCCCTCAGACAGCGAGGTCGCGGCGCCGGGGTGAGTGCGCTCAAGCTCGGCTCCGAGTACGCGCAAGCGGTCGAGCGCCAGCTCGTAATCTTCCAGCGCCCAGGCTTCCCGCAGTCGGCGCTTGACGGCGGGCCGGTCGCACTCGGGCAGGTGCTCCAAGACGTTTCGCTCCTTATGACGAACGCAGCGCTGCACCGGTGCCCGCTGGCCGAACACATCCCTGATCGCCTTTCGCAGCGCTTTCGAGCCGTCGATCACGAACAACGTCCCCTGCTCGGGGTCGAGGCCGCGCTCGACCAGGTCTGAAAGCAGCGCGGTCGCCACGGTCGCGTTTTCGGTCGATCCCTCCCAGAGACCGAGTGGGACCTTCACGCCCTCAGTTGTGATCCCGAGCGCGACGATGTTCGTCCGGCCTTTCAGCTCGATCCCGTCCAACATCAGCACCGCCAGGCGGACATCGTCCAGACGGCGGCACATCAGCTCGCCAAGTGCCTTCCGAGTGCGCTCGACGAAGGCGCGCGATACCGACGACTTCGAGATCGAGCGCGCTCGCCGCTCGATTGCTTTGCCGACCGGCTCTCGGGTGCGCTGGTAGCGGCGCGTCGAGACACCGGCGCGCATCCGCTCCAGCACGGCTCGCGTCAGCGGGTCACGATCGGCGAAATGCCGGTAGGTCGTAAGCTGCACCTCGCTGCTGCCGTCAACTCTCCGAATACGCGGGTGCTCGACCGAAACACGGCGACCGCCGAGGGGAGCGTGCGAGGCGATCTTCGAGATCCGAAGGAGGAGCCGCCGTGAAGAAGACAACCGCACCCGACGTGCAGGCCAGTCTCGCGGAAAAGGAGTTGCCGGCTCGCGTACAGGAGGCGCTGGGCGAGCTTGTCGATGTCGCAAGGGAGGGGCTCCTGGCCCTGTCGGTCGGCGTCGGCCTCGGCGTGCTGGCCGAACTGATGGAGGAAGAGGTGGTCGAGGTTGTGGGCGTGAAGGGCAAGCACGACCGAGCGCGTGTCGCTGTCCGGCACGGCCACGAGTCGGGGGAGGTGACGGTAATCGAACGTGACGGTGACCGCGACATCCACGAACGGGCGTACGTTCGGCGTGGTGAACGGGGCAGACACTATGTCGCGACGGGACGCGCACAAGTCGTTGAAGCACCCGGACAGCCACGACTTGTAGAAAAAGTAGGCGCGGTTGAGACGCGTCGTCGCTTGCAGATCAGACGCCAATCGCGTATCGCGCGAGCCGCGAATCCTGCAGCGAGGCCAACTCCGCACAGAAGACCTGCGAGCAGGACACTGGCGGTGAGGGTCGACCACCCGAACCCGCGTTCTCGGCACCCACACGCTTGAACGCGGACTGGTGACGGCCGTCCCTCACGCAGATGCGGCGAGCAACGCCTGGCCTTCGCGCATGTAGCGGGTCGCCTCCACGGAGCGGTAGAACGCGAGCGCGCGTTCCAGGTGGAGGTGTGCCTCGTGTGTGCCTCCCTTTTGCGCGAGCTGGGCGGCAGCTCGCAACCGCGCGTAGGCGGCCTCGTATTCATGGATGAGTCCGCCGAGGAGATCGCGACGCCGTAGATGATTCGTCCCGTCCAGCGGAATCCGTGTCTCGGCCATCGGGCGGGATGAGGTCGAGCGCGCGGTGCGGCCTGTGTTCGTTGTAGTGGCGCCGGTAGACGCGGAGCAGGTGCTCGAGGTGGCGGCTTCCGAGGATGAGGATGCGGTCGAGGCAGTCGGCGCGGAGCGTGCGTATCCAGCGTTCGGCGTGGGCGTTCGCGTTTCGGCGCCTGGATCGGCGTGCGGATCACCTTGATGCCCTCGGTGCGGAAGATCTCGTCGAAGGCGTGGCTGAACTTCGTATCGCGATCGTGGATAAGGAACAGGAAGGGGTGCTCGTCGCTGAGCTGCATGACGAGACTGCGCGCTTGCTGTGCGACCCAGCGCCCGTCGGGATGCGAGGCGCAGGCGTCAAAGTGCCCCTCACCCTGCCCTGGGGGAACACGAGGACGAGGACGGAACCGGACGGCCAACCGCTCGCCGCGCGGTCACTACGGGCGCGGTACCCGGCGAAGCCGCCTCTACACGGGACGGCGCGGGCGCCGAAGCAATCGCGGTCAAGGTTTGGTCAAACAGGCGCGACGAACGGACGCCAACGCGGGCGAAGATTCATGATCGCGAACCGGCGTGGTCATCGCGAATCGCGCAACATGGCGACCAGCGGCGAACCCGTTCACCGAGATCGCACCCAGGAGGTCGCCGGTTCGAGCCCGGCTAGCTCCATCGCCTCTCTGCGGAGCGGGGTGAGATAATCGCTGGATGGGAAGTGTCGAGACCGTCCAGGCGATGTACGACGCGTTCAACGCGCAGGACTGGGTTCGGTTTGGAACCTACGTCCACGACGACGTCGAGTGGACGAACATCGCGCTCGAAAGGACCTCGAACCTCGAGCAGCTCCGAAGCGGATACCCCGCGTTCTTCGAGGCGTTCCCGGACGTCCACGTGCGGATCGTCAGCATCTTCGGCGACGGACCGTACGTCGCGGTCGAGTGGCACGCGCGCGGAACCCACACCGGACCGCTACTCGGCGAACCTCCAACCGGGAAGGTCTTCGAGCGGCGCGGGTGCAGCGTCGCCGAGGTCCAGAACGAGAAGATCGTGCGCTACCGCGACTATTTCGACCGTGCGTCACAGCTCCGGCAGCTCGGTCTGATGCACCTGGTCTGACAGCTCCGGTCGGGTCACCATCTCTGCTGTGATGAGACCGCCCTTTCTTGGCCCGCGCGCCGACGACGCTGGGCACGCCGACCACCTTCCTCGATGTGACGGACGAGACGGAGCAACGCGGCTTACGCGAGCGCGAGCAGCTCTCGAAGAGGGCTTGAAAGGTTTGAAAGGAAGCCCGGCGAAATCCTGGTCGGCCCCGAGACGCTCCGGCTCGTCCGCGAATGCGCTGAGACCGAGCCGGTCGAGCCGCTCGAGCTGAAGGGCAAGACCGACCCCGTGGCGGCGCACCGGCTGGTCGCTGTCCACGAGCCGACGGAGCGGCGGCATGTCAACGTCTTCGTCGGCAGGGCGAGCGAGCTCCAGACGCTCCTCGACGCCTGGCAGCGCGCACAGGAGGAGGAGCGCTGCGAGGTCGTCACCGTGCTCGGCGACCCGGGCGTCGGCAAGTCCCGCCTCGCGGCCGA